>JAPORB010000238.1 GCA_026710425.1 Gammaproteobacteria bacterium | reverse complement strand
CCAACCTAATGCCACTTCATCGACAAGCTCCCATTATCTGGCGGGTCAGTGCTTCTGCTGCCCGGAATAGGAGAGGTGTCCGATAACTTAACTAGACATACATACAGTATATGGTCAATCCCCAGATATTGCAACCCTTTTTGCCGATTTTCTTCACAATAGTCTTTTGCGGTCTCAACGAGCGGCCAGATAGTGATCGCCTGCAATGTATTTATTGAAGGCAGCACGGTGTCAGCCAAGGAGGCTGAAGCTGATCATGTTGGAGGACGGACTGGCCTAGAATGGGCAGCACATCAAGTTGCTGCAAGAACAGGATATGCGCTACATACTGGGTGCCAATACCAGAGATCATAAGTTTTTGTTCGAGTATGTAGAGTCCTCATCTGAGAAGACAACGCTGGAGAAGGTTGACTACAATGGCATGCAGTGCCAGTACCGCCATCTGAATCAGATGTTGCTCTTCGAAAAAGACGAGGGTCAGAATTTGTAGATAGTTAACAACAACTAGGAATTTTGTCGACGCATCGGCTGACTTAGATCGTAGTCACAATTGAAACGATTACCATAAGCAGCGTCAATTAGAAACTCAAGTCTCTCTTTATTTATGAATTCCCAAGGCACAACTGATATTTTGGCTTTGATATAAAGGAGGTTATCAATGATGCGGCTTGGCATATACGGATATCTATTCTCATACTCTATCCGTTCGTTGATTGATGTCCAAGAACAAATATTAGGGTACAGCAACTTTTTTTCCTCATCTCCATAGGGTGCGTGGATATAGTCAGAAATTCCAGGAAGGTTTATAACAATTATCCCAGACCTCTTGTTTACCGGACCATTATACATGCTCGAATATATTTCCCAGTCGATATGTTTTCTGCGTTTAGTCTCTTTGCCTACTAAAACCACGGTAACCGTTGAATCCGTGAGGTATTCATCTCTTATTACACGGCGAATTTGCTCATCTGAGCATTCATCAGGAATATCACCTGAATCTACGGACTTGTCGATAAATATGGAAAATTGATCGCCGAACCTAACAAGTGCGTTTTTATACTTTTGATCATTACTATGATGATAGCTAATAAAAACTTTGTGCATTGTTTTGACTCTCTTGGATAATTTGATCTAGACCGCGGGCAACAAAGTTTATTGCCTGCTGAATATGGGGAGTATGGGCCAAGACAAGGTTCTCCTCTTGGGAAAGACCGTTATGAAGATCATCTGACGAGAATTTTTGGAAGTACTTTTGACCAGACCATTCTTCACGCGACCCAGCCCAACGGTCAGCGAGACCGAGAGTTTCTGCAATGTCGCGAGCACATCCACCGAAGCCACCGAGAATAAAGACTGGCTGATGGGCTTCAAGCGAAAGGTAAGTCTCCTCGGCGATGCCGGGCATTGCCCCCTTATGCCCTTCGACCCTACCACCTAGAACAAGCCTTGCTCTTATATCTTTCAGCATGACGGTTCGCATCGCAGTTAGCCCTTGAGTCCATTCCCCATCATGCGGCTCATGCGAAGAGAGTTCCGATCGTTTTTCCTGTGAGAGACGCGCACCATCCAGCGCAAGGTAGACCAGTTCTGCCACTCTCTCATAGCTTGCTGCGAATGCTGCAAGCTGATCAGATGTCATACTGATATGGACAGGCCATGCCAGATAGTCAGTAATGGCAATGGTGCCAGTATGCCGTGGATGCCCCTTATAACGCCCTATTAGTTCTGCCAAGAGCCGCGAGAATCCGTGCTGGCGCAAATCACCACCATAGGCTAGGCTGATTCCACTTGATAATAGTTGCAATGCAATAATGGCCATGGCATCCCTTAGATGGCCCTCATTCAACCCGAGGGATCTCAGGTCGGGACTCTCTGAAATAGAAATTCCGACTTTGGGGGAAATGTCCGTAAAAGCTAAGTTCATCATTGCTCCTTTAGCCAATCCGTTAGGGTTAGCATGCGTACACTAGTGTCAAGTCAATGGATATTTGTCGCATAGATGGAATCATTCATATGCTCTGATAAGCAAGGCAGCCAGTTAAACAGAAGCGTGTTCATCCGTCATTTTTTAATTGACTTAACACTAGGTGCGATTTCAGTGAATAGCCGTTCCTCATTGGCTGCCATTAAAGGGTAAGGAGACACTATCGCCTTAACCAAGTTTTCGCTATGAAGTGGTACTGCCGCCTATGCAATCAACTCGGATGGTCGTGGTGTGAACAAGACACCTGTTGAGTTTGCAAGGTATGGCCCTACACGGCAAAGCCATAACCAGCAACGGAATATCTCATCTAGGAGACAAGCGACAATTGCCCCAATCCGGTCCGTCCATGCGATCGGGATCCATTCTAATGGCAGGAACATTCCCGAAATAGGGCATTGCACGTGGATCGGCGTCTCTTAAGCAATCAATTACAATCATTGGCACTTGGCGACGTTTTGTCTCATTAATTTCTCGTCGGCACCATTCACGGGAAGAATAAGAATCAGTATGAATAGCCACCAGTGCGCCCGCTCCATCCTCATGTAGAAGTGTGTCTTCAAACGACTGTCCCGATGGGATGTCGTAGATGTCAAAGAAGCTATTGAGAAGGCCATGAGCGTGAATCCAGTATCGCATGCTCTTCCCTATACGTTCACCATCGGTGTTATGCTTTGAGTGACTGATTAAAACTCTGATCTTTTCCGGATACCGTCTAAGATTGTCATATTCACTATGAGCCAGATGGGTCTGATCAAGTTTATATCGAAGAATACGACAGAACTCATGGGTAAGAGATGAGATAAGTTGCTGCTCCAAGTCTAATTCTGCTATATTGCGGACATAATTGACCCATTCATGATCTTCAACTAGGAATTTTTCTGACAACACAATGACTGCGGTAAACTCAGAGTCACCCCAATCAATGGGTAAGGGTATTTTGGAACCTGGTACTGATTAGCTTCGCTCAAGGACGCTTACTACGCGCTCTTCGCCAATATCATGGTAGAGATCACGACCAAAGTTCGATCGCAGTAAGTCGGCAATATTCTGCCCATCGCAAAAAAATGGATGCCATACCACATATAATGTGAATATGGGACCTGAATTCAATCAATAGTGATGTAAACCTAAATTTCATCTCTATACTGAATTATGATCTCTATACGCAAAGTGTAAGTTTTGAGTACAGATTGATATGCCAGACAAATCATGACAACTGCATAGTAAACCACTTTATTTTCAGCGTGAGGTACCCATGATTATCTCGTATCAGATCAAGCCAAGGATATGCTAGGGCTATAATGTGAATCTTGCTAGCAAGGGTTCACGCACTTTTTCGGCAAAGTCCCTTAGTGCTATTTCTGTCGTTTCCCAGCTGATGCAAGCATCCGTTATTGATACCCCACGGCGTATCTCTTGCAGATCCTCAGGAATCGGCTGGTTACCCTCTTCAAGATTACTCTCCAGCATGACACCAATGATTGACTTGTTGCCTTGACCAAGCTGCAGAGCGATTGAGTCCAGGACATCCAGCTGCCTGTTGTGATTTTTCTGAGAGTTACCATGACTGCAGTCAATCATAATGTTTTCATTATGTCCTGCCTTGCACAGCTCTTCCTCACAACGCTGTACACTGTCGGCATCAAAATTGGGAGACTTACCTCCTCTGAGGATGACATGGCAATGTGGATTACCCTCGGTCCTGAACACAGCAGCCCGCCCCTCACCTGTAACGCTGATAAAACTGTGATTGGCAGACGCTGATCGAATGGCATTGATGGCAACCATCACATCGCCATCCACATTGTTTTTAAAGCCGATTGCTGATGAAATTCCACTCGCCAGCTTGCGATGTGTTGGTGACTCGGTAGTTCGCGCACCAATCGCCGTCCAACTCACCAGATCTTGTAGATACTGTGGTGAGATTAAGTCAAGGGCCTCTATTGCAATAGGCAATCCGATTTCAGCGATCTCAAGCATCAACTTGCGGCCTATGCGAATACCCTGATCTATGCGATGACTGCCATCAAGATACGGATCATATATCAACCCATCCCAACCGACAGAAGTACGGGGTTTCTCAAAGTAGACCCGCATCAAAATAAGCAGTTCATTACTCAACTCATCAGCAATCGGTTTAAGGCGCAGTGCGTATTCCAGTGCCTCTTCGGGATTATGAATTGAACAGGGTCCAACCACCACTATGAGACGAGATTCCTTTCTGTCCAGAATACCTTTGACTTGCCGATGGCCTTCTTTCACTGTTTTGAGTGCATTGCCTTGCAGATGAAATTCTTTCTTGACCTCATCCGGTGGAGGCAGCAACTCATGCCCAGTAATATGCAGATTGTGAATTGACTTGATACCCTTGCCCATGGTGCTTTGCCTTAGCCTCATGCCAATCAACTTGGCTTGATTTGATTTTCAGAAAGTGAATTATGAGTTAAATCAAGCCTCAATTCAAAATCATTTTGACCAGGGTTTAGCTTGCTCTGCTTGACTCAACCTTCAAAAGTCTATGTTTTGACTACCAGGGATCTCATAATTTGCTAAAATGACATGCAATAATCGATAGCCTGGGAATCAGTAATGCCAAAAGCCAGCGACCTAAAAAAGGCATGATTATCGACTTTGATGGGATACCCCACATCGTCAGACAACTTGAAGCAAAATCACCCTCTGCACGGGGTGCCGCCACTTTGTACAAAGTCAGGTTCAATAACCTGCAAACCCATCAAAAGCTGGATGCATCCTTCAAAGGGGATGACATTCTGAAAAATGCAGACTGTATTCGGGTAGGCGTACAGTATTCCTACAGGGATGGTGATAGCTATTTCTTCATGAACCAGCAAGACTTCAGCCTCTATGAAATTAATGCAGAACAGCTGCAAGAACAAATCCCCTATCTCGTGGAACAACAGGAAGTTATCATCGCACTATTGATGGATGGTAACCTGCTGGCTATCGAACTTCCCCAGTCAGTCACACTCGAAATACTGGAAACGCCACCAGCCATTAGCGGTGCCTCAGCCACCCACCGTAGTAAGGCGGCAACCCTGGTGACTGGGCTGGAAGTGCAGGTTCCCGAGTACATTGCTTCTGGAGAATTGGTGAGAATCAATACCATCACGGGCAAATTCATGTCCCGATCTCAGCCCCGGTAACTCGCTAACGACAATATACATCCGCAAGTCTTGACATTACCTGCTCCGCCACTTTGCCCGGGCTGGCGCAGAATCGGTAGATGAAATCCAGGAGTTAGGAAATAAGCTCACGGTATCATTATCTGGGAATGAAATTTCCAGTTTTGAGAAAATGTATGCAGTGATCAATGACTTCATTGTCGCGCATCATCAGCATATGGATTACCGGCAGAACCAGATGCTCTTTCATGCCTTTGACCCGTGTCGACGCAACAGTGACCACACTGTCATTACTCTCCCCAAGCAGTATTGTACTCAGGGGGTTAATGCTCAAATTTCCTGCAATAACTCCTAGCTCAAAATCCACGGGTCCCAGGCTATGGACGATACCGCCATCCTTGGTGCCTAGTGCCTTTGCGCTGGGGCCAAGTAGATCAAACAATGACCATTCACTAAATATATCCACAATGGCTGCACCTTGGTTCGGGGTTCCCAGCATCACCACCCTGCCCAGTTCATTTACATGGTGTTCTGCCAAATACTGCCGCACCAGAATACCGCCCAGAGAATGCACCACAAAATGGATTTTTTTGGCTCCCTGATGAGTGCATTGATCAATGCCACTGGCAACCACCTTATCAGCAAGCTCAGCAATTTCACCCTTTCGTGAAGGGTAGTTGATATTGGCCGTGCTGAATCCTGCTCGTTGCATTTTGGACTCCAATTCCGACATGGAATCTGAAACTCGAGCCAGACCATGCAGCAGAACCACACACTCAGTTACCGCTCCAGCTTCACTGGCAGTTATTGCAAGGGACAAGACCAGGATCAGTTGCCACATCTGCCATATCAGAAATCGCACTATGAAGTTTCGCCGTCCATGCTGACAGGTGACTCACATCGCCAGCACACCGCAAAGCTGCCTTCATTGAACTCACCACAGCATCCACAATACCATGGCTTGAGGACCTCCTCTGTGCCGGATTCCATTTCTGCGATCAGTTGCTCGGCATAGCGATGTTGCAGTGGACTTTTCACCCATACCTCTGGCATGCACTCTGTCACCGGTACTTCACCGACAACGGAATATAGCTTTTCATTCCTGACAATTACATCAATACCTTGCTGTTCAAGCATGTTCCTTACATGCCACACCATAGGTACATTGTCGTTGGAATAAACTCGCTTCATTGCTGCAATCTCCGTAAAAACTCTCTGCCACCTGTGCTATCAAGTTTTGGGTAAAAATCAAATTGATTACTACCGATAGAGGTGATGCCAGCGCAAGCCCGCAAGCCACAACATTGATGCATACAGAGCGACAGCACCAGTAATAAGCAACAACAGGTTGCCTACCTGTGTGATTAGGCTGTACTCAAGCCACTGCTGCCAGGGATCGCACAACATGAGAATAAAAATGGTCATGGCCGCATTACCGAGCAGTAATTGTAACCCGAAGCGCAACCAACCTGCCTGAAAATGGAAAACATCCGCCTGACGCAGGCCAAACCACAACAAAACTGCATTAACCAGTGCCGCCATGCTGGTTGCCAGTGCCAGTCCTATATGTGCCAGACCGGCGAGATAGAACAGGATATTGAGCACCATATTGACCAACATAGCCACGACTCCAATACGCACCGGCGTACTGGTGTTTTGCCGCGCAAAGTAACCGGGTGCCAGTATCTTGATCGCCATGAAGGCCAATAATCCCAGTGCATAAGCACGCAGGCTACCACTGGCACTGATGACATCATTCACGTCAAAGTTCTCACTGAGAAACAAGGTTATCAACAGGGGCTCAGCTATCAGTATCAATCCCAGAGTGGCCGGTAGAGCGATCAGACACACCAGCCTCAGTGCCCAGTCCAGAGTTTCCCTGAACTCACCCAAAGAAGCCTCGGCATGTTTGCGCGAAAGGCTGGGCAGAACCACTATTGCTATTGCAATACCGAAAGTCCCTAGGGGCATTTCCATCAGCCGATCAGAAAAATATAGCCAGGAAACACTGCCAGTAACCAGTAAAGAGGCGATCACGGTATCCAGTAACAGATTAATTTGACTGACCGAAACCCCGAATAAAGCTGGAACCATGAGACGCATGATACGCTTCACCCCTTCATGATTTTCGGCACGAGTAGGTCTGGGCAACAGTCGCATGCGGGCAAGAAAAGGTAACTGAAAGAGCAGTTGGGCAAAACCAGCGATCAGCACACCCCAAGCTAAAGCCAGTTCGGGTTCCCGTAAAGATGGAGCCAGCAGGAAGGAACAGCTAATCAGAGAAATATTCAGAATAGCGGGCGTGATGGCTGGTACAGCAAAACGATCATAACTGTTAAGGATTGCACCACACAGTGCCGTCATGGAAATCAGCAATAGATAAGGAAAGGTAATTCGCAGCATTTCTACGAAAAGTACAAATTTCTCAGCCTGATCTGCGTACCAGCCAAAGGCAATGGGCACAGCCAGCCAAGGTGCCGTGATCATGACTATCAGAGTTAACAACAGCAACATGCCCCCCAGTCTGCCAGTTACTGCATTGATCAGCTGTTGAACCTCGGTCTGCGAGCGTAGTGAACGATACTCAGACAACACTGGGACGAAAGCCTGATTGAAAGCACCTTCAGCAAACAGTCGTCGCATGAAATTGGGTATCTTATTGGCTAGAAAGAAGGCATCGGCGGCATCAGTCGTGCCAAAAACCCGGGCTATGACGATGTCGCGCACTAAGCCCAGTACTCGGGACACCATGGTCATGGAGCCTGTGACCCCGCTGGCTTTAAGCAGGCTCTTCCCGGAATCTGCCTGGGACTGTGCGCTGGTGGCTTTTGGCGCGGTCATTGTTTCAGAGTGAGGGAATTGATGTCCTATGAATGACACATAACTTTGGTAGTCTTTACATCGGTAAAAACTGAACATTCAATCTTGCAGTCAGTGCCAGTCACGCTGATTAATATCACCTGAATTTAAGTGTAATGAGTATGTCTTACTTTGGTTTCAAGGTTCATGCTTACTATATTTTTCAGCACTAGGCGACATCTAGAGGGATGGTTTGCAGTCGTTAATTATCGAGACAGTTCAATGCAGATCACAAATCAGCTACTTTGGCATATAGAGTTTATCAGAATAATTCAGTGATTTTCTTTATTTTAGGATCTCGGCTCCTGTGACAAAATTGCAAGGAATGATACCCAAACTTGTAAGGGTAGTCCCGATCTAGAGAATCGATTAGTTCATCGGACCAGTGCAACCAAATAGTTGACCTCAATACCAATCTCAGATTCCCTAACCTCAATTCATAATTCTGGACCTGAATCAATTCATAATAAATTCATTTCCATCCAATAGTTTTATTTACTGCGAAATCCTTTGCTATTTTGCTTTTCATGTTGATGGCCGGGACCAAGAAATCTAGCAGTGAAAGAAATTCAAATTGTAAGTAATTCATGGCATACTTATACCATGCGATTCTTTAATACAGCCGGGCCGGTAGTAGCCGTCGATCATTATCGCATCCCGCCTCTGCTGCGGCTGGATTTGGATGATCTCCTGAATCTGATTCGGCAAAAAAAATACTTCGTGCTGCATGCGCCGCGGCAGACCGGCAAGACCTCGGTGCTGCTGGCACTGGCCGACCTGCTCAATGCCAGTGATGAGTTCCGTTGCTTGTATGTAAACATTGAGGGAGCACAGACTGCGCGCGAAGATGTAGGCAGGGGAATGAAAGGAGTTCTTGGTGCAATCGGTATGGATGCAATTAACACCTTACGGGATTCGTTTGTTGAGGACCATGCCGAGGAAG
>JAPORB010000191.1:26446-44106 GCA_026710425.1 Gammaproteobacteria bacterium | reverse complement strand
CTAATTGATTATCTCGCCAGTCCTGAGAATACCAAATTATTTTTGCGCAAGCCCCAAGAGGCTAGAGACCGACTTGAAGAGTCGGAAGATCGTTACAATAAGGCCCTATCTGCAGCTTATAACCGTATCTATTTCCCCGGTATAGACGGAATGGATGGACGCGATACATTGGTTAGCGTCACCATTGATAACGGTCTAAACCTCGGTCATGGTGATCAGTCCGCAGAAATCCAAATTGATAAACTGCTTTCTAGTCCACGTGCAAACTATAAGTTAGCGATGGATCTTAAGGAAAAGTTGAGCGAATACTTTTCCATGGCTGAGTCAGAGCTCTGGCCATCAGGCCATGATAGCCGCCGTATCCCTTGGAAAGACCTAATCAGTCGGGCTAAGAACAACTCGGCGTGGCCGTGGATGCCAGGCAATAACGGCATGGACTTTCTGAAAGGAGAGGCTTTGAAGCAGGGTCGTTGGCGTCTTGGTGAGGATGGTTACGTCGAAAAAGGTCCATTTCCAAGGGATAAAACGACTGTCAATATTACTTTTCTTGGAGTAAACCCGGATTCTGGAGAATCAATCCTCAGCCTGACGCCTCGCAACGCAGGAGAAAGTCCAGTCATCTTTTACTCCACCAAGCCGGAGGTCAGTGAAAAAGATCTACAGGTGGAGGAAATGGAAAACTTTAGCACTGGGGAAGGTTCGCTTTATTTCTGGGTCAAGGACACTACCGGAACATATGAGAGTGGTGACTCAGTTTCATGGATCGCAGAGCTTAAGATTCGTTATCTGGTAGAACCTTCGGCTGACAAACGCAAGGTCGCCCTTCAGTGTACTCCGAAGGCTGTGATGACCTATACCCTAGACGGAACCAATCCGAAGGATGGTAATACCTACGAAGGTCCGATTGAGATCGGCCCGAAGGCTGTCCGTTTGCTTGTTTTGGCCAAATCAGGAAAAGCCACTAAAAATGCTGATTTTAAGATTCCGCATGGTAGTGATAGTTCTGTTCAAATTGATGACACCAAGCCAGGGAATTTGAGGAAAAGTGTAACTTTGGATACAACTGATCGAGTTTATGGTGTCATAAACCATTTCCGTAAAAAGACTAACACTCTGTTCAAGGGTGTTAAAATTGAAATGGGAGAAGGTGAAAACACTGTTACCGTGCGCTTCCTGGAGCGTAAGATCAATGCAATAATCATCGAAGGGGTTGTTAATAGTCTAAGAGAAATTCTTCAGGAGGATCAGTCTCCAGTAGTCATTAAAATCATTGATTATATAGAGTTTGATAGCGGATTTGATATAAAAGAGTTCGCTAAAATAGTGAGTATAGACTTGCGCCCTGGTGAAGTGACACAGGAGTAGAAATCCAATGCAATTTTATTCTGGTATTAAGACCACATGGGGGAAACAAAAAGCGGTCAAAGTTGCAAAAACCCTTCCCAAGACAGATCATGCAACTACATTCAAGGAAACTTATACTCATAAGACCGTTGGCTTTGGAGTACCTGCCACAAGCGATCCCCACCACTTCAATGTAGTGATCCCAAGGGCAAATAATGGTCGGGTTAATATAAGTGAGTACCTAGGACTACAAGCATCTAGCGAAGAATTTGCTGTTATTGACCGTGTATCTCTAGAACGACAACGTTGGACTGCGATTCGCAGTGAGTTACAGCGAGCATTCAATGCACGCTTGAAGTCACACAATCTGACAAGCGCATCCTGGAAGACAGGTGATAATAAAGTTGATCGTCTCCTTGGAAAAGAATTATGCGTTCTGGCCTGGGCAGTCGAATGCATGGAGGTAGAAAAAATACCAGTCGCCATACGCAACTGGCATTCCCTGATACCCGAGGAAAGATGGTGGCTATTCGGTATGACGGCGATGAATGCTGGTGGAGTCAGTAATGGGAACAAAGGCTGGCGTCTGGCATTACAACATGCTTTGGGAGATTTGGCGCAAAGCGAATTACTTCAACCGCATTCTCATAGAGAAGCCATAAAAAAAGAAATACTACCAACCCTTGATCTCTTTGATGGTGATTAGTTTATGGCTGAAGTAATTCCTATGGTATTGAAGGATTCTCCTGCACTGATCGAAAGGGTGTTTCCTGCACAAAAAGTTTCATTTGAAGCGCAGAAAGAGCGTAAGGCTGCTTCAGGACAAACTCTCCCTGGACTCGGATCATATTGGAAAGGGCGTAAGCCTTTAATTCTTGTTCGTTCAATCGTGCTTGGAACCTTACTGCCGCAAACAGCTGATAAAGAAAAGGACCTAGAAATTTTCGAAGCACTAATGGGAATGGATGATGAGGGACTTGCCCGCAGAGCTTTGGCTCAAAACTCCATCAAACCTAACGAATTCGCCACACTCATTACAATCAAAAATCCTTGGGACTATTTCAAATACAGCATCAAGAATTCAGAAATTAGTAATGAATGTGTGGAGACTTGGGATTTTCCGCTTGATGCGGATGTTGATGGAGTCAGTCTACGCTGGCGGAGGGATATTTTATATGCTAATAAACTGAAACTTTACCGAATCGCAATGGCGACCTTCAGAAATTATGAAGCAAAGGCTTCTCTCTGTAAGCGACCTGAAGAAGTTGATCAAGAGTGGCTTTACACTCCTGTATGGGAAAGAGTAAATGAGCACTATGCGCATCTCAACATAAATGCCCATTCGCACCAAGAACTAATTGAACAATTTGGTATCTTGAGGTATGGACATCGTCCTCGTATTGGTGATACTTTCAGCGGCGGTGGTTCTATTCCATTTGAAGCCGCACGGCTAGGTTGTGATGTTTATGCATCAGATCTTAATCCTATAGCCTGCATGTTAACTTGGGGGGCATTAAACATCGTTGGTGCTAGTCAGCAACAACTGGATAAAATAGAAAAGGTTCAATTCAAAGTTGCCAATGCTTTAGACGAAGAAATTATTAATCTTGGAATTGAGCACGACATTGACGGAAATCGGGCAAAAACTTATCTGTATTGCCTGGAAACACTATGTCCTGAAACAAATTGGTTACTTCCTTTATCCCCAAGCTGGATAATCTCCAGACCTAAAAAAGTTGTTGCAAAGCTGATACCCAACCATGTGCACAAACGGTTTGATATTCAAGTGATAGAAAACGCAACTACTGAAGAATTGTATGAGGCAGAAAGAGGCACAATCAGAGATAATGCTCTAGTCTACGAACTAGATGGAAAAACATATCGCACGCCGATCAAGACCCTGCGCGGTGACTACAAGGACGCAGATGGAAATACCAAAAACAAACTACGTTTATGGGAAAAAGCAGATTTTATTCCACGAGCAGATGATATATTTCAAGAACGATTATACGCCATTCACTGGATAACTAAAGATAGTATAGATTCAAGTCGTCAGGAAACATTCTTTTCAGCTGTAACGGAAGATGACTTATTACGAGAAGAAATTGTCAACGGGATTGTTGAAAAAAATATTAGTTCATGGCAGGAATCAGGGCTCATACCTGATATGACTATTGAACCAGGCGAAAAAACAAATGAACTAATTCGCACAAGAGGTTGGACTTATTGGCATCATTTGTTTAATCCTCGTCACTTACTGCTTAATGCAATTCTCAAGAAACATCTACCTAAAAAATTCAATAACTACTTTAATATTATATTTTGTAGAATATTGAACGTTGAATCTAAAATATCACGATGGTCAATTGACCAAGTTCTAGCTAGGGATGTTTTCTACAATATGGCACTTAATACTTTCTATAACTATGGATCGAGGGCATCAATATCTGCTTTTAGAGATTTTAATAAAAAAATATTTTCTGTAACAAATAATCCTAATACTATCAAAATACTTAGGAATCATAGCGCAGAAAAAGTTGATGAAGAAAATGATCTATATATAACGGATCCACCTTATGCTGATGCTGTACACTATCATGAGATAACCGAATATTTCATTGCTTGGCTGAGAAAAAGTCACCATAAACCTTTCAGTAACTGCATTTGGGACTCTTGCCGCGCACTTGCTATAAAAGGTTCCGGAGACGATTTTCGCCGTGACATGATAGATGCCTATAGTGCTATGGCCAGATTTATGCCTGAAAATGGTTTGCAGTGTGTTATGTTCACCCATCAGGACATAGGGGTCTGGTCTGACTTGATCGGCATTTTTTGGGCCTCCGGGCATCAGGTCGTTGCAGCATGGTATATCGCCACAGAAACTTCCTCCGAACTTAAAAAAGGAGGCTATGTGCAAGGTACTGTGATTCTCATCCTGCGTAAGCGCGCTGCAGGAGAACGCCTTGGTTTCAAACATCGCATACTTCCCGCCGTCCGTAACGAGGTTAAACATCATGTCGAAACTATGATGCATCTTAACAACCAAGTTGAATGCAAACTGGGAGAACCAGTTTTTAATGATTCTGATCTTCAGATGGCAGGGTACGCTTCAGCTCTCAAGATTCTAACCAGTTTTACAAAAATTGGTGGAGAGAATGTTAATTCCTTCGCTTACCGACCACGTCTTGGAGGTGAGATAACCGTAGTAGACGAGATCGTTCAGCAAGCTGCTGAGGCGGCTAATAGCCTCTTAGTTCCAGAAGGCCTCTCTTCTGATACTTGGTATAAAATAAACGGCATACAACGCTTTTACCTGCGCATGATGGATATGGAAAGCACTGGTGTATCAAAGCTAGATAACTATCAGAATTTTGCAAAAGCATTCCATGTCCAGGATTACACCAAAGTTATGGCCAATATAACTGCGAACAGAGCACAGCTAAAACAGGTCACCGACTTTGCCCCGCGAGATTTGACTGAAAACACTGAAATTGGTGGAACCTTGCTCGGTCAACTGATTATCGGTCTGCAACAGCTTTTGGCTGAAACCGAACCTCAGGCAGTAATCGGACAGCTTCAAGCTGATCTACCAAACTTCATGGAGGTGCGCCATCTGCTAATTGATATACTTGGATTTTATCATAAAATTGCTCCTGAAATTGAAGTGCGAGAGGTTGCTCAGGTATTGGGTGACCGTCTGAGTAACATGCGAGCACTTGACCAATAGTAGGGCAATTAGATTGGACTCAGGACTGATTCAGCGTTTTTCTTCTCGATGTTGTAAGCTTGACAGTAGTTTCTTGCTCAAGCACTTGGTAGGTGCACGAAGCTATAAAAGAATTGCTGGCTATTTCACTAGTTCGTTATTTGAGGTAGCCAATGAGCTATTTGAAGATATCCCTGAGGTCAAAATAGTCTGTAATGTTGATATCCACCCTGAAGATCTCAAAGTTGCACAGTTGCGCCAAACAAAGATGGTTGATCGTTGGAGCGAAAACGCAATCGAGGCGGAAGCTCTGTTGAATCGGGATCGTTATCGAAATCTTGATAGTTTTCTACAAAAACATGGACAAGTCATTCGGGTCGCCCCGGATAGTGTATGTGGCTTTCTTCACGGCAAGGCCGGTGTCATCAAGTTAGCCGATGGTCGGAAGCTAGGTTTTATTGGTTCAATGAATGAAACTCGCAGTGGCTGGCAACGCCATTATGAGATTCTCTGGGAGGATGAGTCTCAAGAGGGTGTTGCATGGATTGAGGAGGAGTTCAGCCACCTCTGGAATGCTGCAAAGAACTTACCGGATGCTGTCATTCGAGAAGTGCGTCGTCGTGGTTACCGCCGCGAAGTAGGTTTTGAAGAGATTGATGAAGACTATGATCTGGCCCCTGCTGCATTAATTGAGTCCCCGTTATATCGAGAAGGACTATCACTACAACCTTGGCAACAAGGCTTTGTCTCTGAATGTATTCGTCATTTCCAAAATCATGGCACGGTGCGACTATTGTTAGCAGATGAAGTTGGTCTTGGTAAAACACTATCTATGGGCACTGCGGCACTGGCATTATGCTTGCTAAATGATAAGGTAAACAAGGCCAAACGGCCCATAGTCATCTTCGCACCAGCTACACTGTGTGAGCAGTGGCAAACAGAGATGATTGATAAGTTAGGTATTCCTTGCGCCCGGTGGCATACCCAGAAAAAGGTTTGGTTGGATTACGAAGAGCGAACCATCTCGCCTTCCGGTCGGGAGCAAATTGTCAAGTCTCCGCTACGCATAGGAATTGTCTCAACTGGCCTAATGACGCGGGATTCCCAAGAGAAAAAATACCTTCTTGAAAAAAGATTCGACACAGTAATTCTTGATGAAGCGCACAAGGCACGAAGTCGCCAGGGTTTTGACAAAGCCGCTGGTTCACCGAATGAGCTACTCGCATTCATTCGTAAGATTGCCTTACGATCGCATAATATACTGCTCGGCACGGCTACTCCCATTCAGACGCGACCTGAGGACCTTTGGGATCTTGTTGGAATTCTCCACCAAGGTGAAGGACGTTTTGTGCTTGGAAACGATTTTGCTAAATGGCACAGCCCAAATGAGGTTCTACCAATACTTACTGGTAAACAGAGCGTGTCTGAGCCTAACTTTGCTTGGAATCTGCTTAGGTCACCGCTTCCATTGGTTAATTCCACGCAGGACTCAAAAGCTCGACATTTGTATAGCGCAATACGCCAAGACTTGAGAATCAACGACTCTGAGTGGCATTCCAGCATCCCACTTACTGATCTTGACTCAGACTCTCGGGAATTACTTGAAGACGAACTGCAGCGAGAGAAATCTGGGTCCACCTTTTTTCAGCGAGAAAATCCCTTGGTTCGTCACATCGTGTTGCGCAAACGATCAACCTTGGAAGAATCGGGTCTGCTGCCCAGGATTGCTGTTGATATCCACCCAGATCGCAATCTGTCTATGGATGTCCACTCGTTCAATGCCTTGTTTGCAGGAAAAGTACTGCGCACCGGCGAGGATTTTCGTGAGGCATATCAGGTAGCTCGGCAATTCGGAAAGGTTCTGGCTAAACGCGGCAAGGGCAGCGGTTTCATGAAAAATCTAATGGAGCAACGGATTAGCTCTAGTATCGCTGCTGGCTTGAATACGGCCCAAAAGCTGCTAGAGGGAAAAACCCTCCAAGTGGAAGAAAATGATCAAGAAGAGGAATTTCAGCTTCCCCAAGATGAAAAAAGTGCAGATGAACACACTTTGCTGGAACAGATGATAGTTAAACTCGAAATGATTTCAGAAGATCCGAAGATGCAGGCTGTAGTATTTTATCTAGAGAAGGAAAATTGGCGCAATCTCGGTGTAATTATTTTCAGCCAGTACTATGATACAGCCAAGTGGGTCGCCGAATCACTGGCAGTGCGCTACCCCGACGAAGCAATTGGTCTGTATGCAGGTGCGGGCCGAAGTCGACTCTATCAGAAAAGTGAAAGTGTCACTATCGAGCGAGAGACTCTCAAGAAAATGGTTGCAGAGCATGAGACTAAAATCATGGTAGCCACTGATGCTGCATGTGAGGGCTTGAATTTGCAAACACTGGGAACTTTGATCAACGTTGATCTGCCATGGAACCCCACCCGGCTTGAGCAGCGAATTGGTCGAATCAAGCGATTCGGCCAAGTGCGTAACAAGGTCGATATGCTAAATCTTGTGAACGAGCGGACTGTTGACGAAAAAGTTTACGAACGCCTCTCCGAGCGTATGCAGAATCGCTATGATCTATTTGGTTCGCTTCCCGATACCATTAAGGATGAATGGATAGATGATATCGAAACATTGGGCGAGAAAATGGACGAATACATTA
This sequence comes from Gammaproteobacteria bacterium, assembly GCA_026710425.1. Taxonomy (GTDB): domain Bacteria; phylum Pseudomonadota; class Gammaproteobacteria; order Pseudomonadales; family Pseudohongiellaceae; genus UBA9145. The sequence continues at coordinate 36,402 of JAPORB010000191.1, read as the reverse complement.
ACGCTCAGAAAGAAGCGACAGGTTTTGACCTTCGTTATACTCAAACAATGGCTCCATCCCAAAAAGATTGGCGGGATTGCGCCGAAGTACTGTCAAGAAGGGATTTTGCAGAACTGATGAGTAGCGGTTGGAATGATAACCGGTAACTATTTATGGGAGGAAATGATTACTTACGAAAACCCCAAGCAACTTTAATCCATAGAGATCGAATTTCTAGTTTTTTTCAACATAGTGCAAGTTCAGTTTTCGGGTATACTTCGGGTGTACATAATGTCATCGTCAGGCCTATAAAAGGCTCACTACCCTTGAAAGGCTACTAGTTAGTAGAATTTTCCAAGTGCTTATCAATGAGGTTAGTGGATTTTCATGCCATTGCCAATGAGCGGATTTATGAGTATGGCGAACAAAACCAACTTAGCATCATGCTAACAAAATTCTGATCTCATTATGAAAAGACGTCAATTCCTCCAATATAGCTTGGGTTTAGGCACATTACTGGCCGTCTCAATCACCAATACCCGAGCAGCATTCGCCGCCAGCCTTCCCGCCGACATAGTCGATTTTGATGGCCTAACGTTGTCGAGAGCCATTCACGGTAGGGAAGTGAGTTGCCATGAGGTCATGCAGGCCTACCTTAACCATATTGCCCTGTACAACCCCGTCTACAACGCCATCGTCAGCATGGTTGATGATCAATCGCTGTTGCGACAGGCGCAGTCGACAGATGAGGAACTGGCCGCAGGTATCGACAAAGGCTGGATGCATGGCTTTCCCCATGCCGTGAAAGATCTGCAGGCCGTGGCGGGAATACGTTTCACCAGCGGCTCGCCAATGTTTGCCGATCGAATCGCCGAGTCTGATTCATTGCTGGCGATGCGCCTGCGCCAGGCAGGAGTAATATTTATCGGGAAAACCAATACGCCGGAATTTGGTTTGGGTTCCCAGTCCTACAATCAGGTTTTTGGCGCAACCGGGAGTGCCTGGAATCCGGAACTCACCTCCGGCGGCAGCAGCGGTGGTGCCGCCAGTGGTCTGGGAACCCATATGCTGCCTGTGGCTGATGGCAGCGACATGATGGGATCCCTGCGCAATCCGGGCGCATTCAATAATGTGATCGGTTTTCGTCCCAGCGTGAATGTAATTAGCGGTGAAGAGTCGGATCCCCGCGCTCTGTCCACTCGCGGCCCCATGGGAAGAAATGTTAGGGATACCATAGCCTTGCTGGGCACTTTGGCAGCAAGACCAGTGACGGATAATTACAACCCAGCTGAGCTGACTGGCAGTCGGATTGCCTGGCTTGGCGATCTGGATGGTTATCTTGCGACAGAAGATGGAGTCACGGACCTATGCGAGGCGAGCCTTCAAATTGTGGCGGAAGCAGGAGCCGAGGTCGAATCTGTACTGCCGAAGTTCAACATGTCGGATCTCTGGCAATGCTGGACCACCTTGCGGCATCGAGGCAGGGCAAGAGGTTCCCGGCAGTATTATGATAATCCGCAAATGCGATCGCAGCTGAAACCGGAACTCGTGTGGGAGATCGAACAGTGACTGCGGCTCACTGATGCTGACGAGTCCAATGCCCGGCGCATTCGGGCTGACTGGTACCGGGAACTGGACCGCTTGTTCGAAAACCACGATTTTTTGGTTCTGCCCACCGCACAGGTCTTTCCCTTTCCCAAACTGCAGCACTGGCCAACTGAGATCAATGGCCGAACTATGGATAGCTACCACCGCTGGATGGAAATAGTCATACCAGGTAGTCTGGGCGGATTGCCGGTACTCAATGTGCCGGTAGGGTTTGATGCAGAAGGCCGACCAATGGGCATGCAGATCATGGGCAGGTATGGTGATGACCAGCGTGTACTGGAATTTGGTCTGGCCTATGAGTTGATCACAGATTTCCTGAGTCAGCGTCCCCGTCTGCAGTCCACATCAGCATGATGAAAAATTCTCGGTTCCCTGGACCATTGCAAATGGCAACCGGGTTGCTGTTCTGGTGTGCGATCGGACTGATGCAGGCATGGGCAGTTGAAGATGCCTATGTGGTACCTCACGATGAATTCGGTTATCCGGATTTGAACGGTGTATGGAACTTCAATGATTCCACGCCGTTTGAGCGTCCCGATCGTTTCGGCGACAGGGAGTTCCTGAATGCTGAGGAACTAAAGCAGAAACAGGCCAGGTTGGATTCCAGTGAAGAGCGGCGCTCTCAGCGGGAGAGCAATGTCTCACAGCGGGTGATGGAGGTGCCCACTGATGACACGGGAGCCTATAACTTGTTTTGGTCGTACTTTGATGAGCCATTTCCCAACCCCCGGACCTCCATGATCATATATCCCGCTGATGGGAAAATACCTGCTACTCGAAAAGATGCCGTCACTCAATTGTCTCCACCACCATCTAATCCCTGTAATTCGGGGCAGGGGGTCATTGTTGATCGGCCGGTTAAAATTGCATTTGGTGCCTTGACATGTAACCGTCCAGAGGATTTTGGGCTGGCCTCACGCTGTCTGTTGTTTGCCCAGTCTACGGGTCCCTATATCAGAGCCAATTCCTATAACAACAACATCCAGTTTGTCATCACTCGTGATCATGTCATGCTTTATACAGAACTTGGTAATGATCCGCGTATCATCCCGCTGGATGGGCGGCCTTTTCTCAACAGGCGCATCGAAACCTGGACGGGAAGTTCCCGCGGACACTGGGAGGGCGAAACGCTTGTGGTAGAGACACGCCATTTCAATCCAAAAATGGCAAGCATTTATATGCGTTCACGAGCCTATGGCAGTGCTGAAAACATGGTGCTGACCGAACGCTTCACACGGGTCGGTGACAATGCCATGGTGTATGAATTCACCATTGATGATCCGGTTACCTTCATGGATCGGCTAACGGCAGTTATGCACTTCTCTCGCCTGCAAGCACCTATTTATGAATTCGCCTGCCACGAAGGTAACTATGCTCTGACCAACATGCTACGAGGTGCACGTCTAGAAGAGTTGCGACGGGAAACAAACTGATGGCAACACCAGTTGTGATAAACGGATGCTTTGGCCGATTCAGTGGCTGGTTTACGACCATAGAGTTGGCAATATAGTCAGGAACAGTTGGTATCAGGTTTGTACCGGCAGTGCCAATGTTTCCTTTACTAACTCCATAACGACATAGCTGGTACTCTCCTGTACATCCGGCAGGGTGAGCAGGGTACTACCCAAAAATTTGCGGTAAGACTCCATATTTGAAACCCTGGCTTTGATCAGATAATCAAAATTACCTGAGATCAGGTAACACTCCTGTACCTCTTCCAACTTGGTGGCCGCCTTCTTGAAACGTTCAAAAATGTCCTGTGAAGTGCGAGTAAGGCGAATCTGCACAAACACTATCAGCGCGGCATCAAGGAATTGCGGGTTGAGCAGTGCGGTATAGCCGTTAATGATCCCCTCCCTCTCCATGCGGCGCACCCGCTCCAGGCAGGGGCTGGTGGACAGACCTACCCTTTTGGCCAGTTCGGAAAAGGTTGTGCGACCGTTGCGCTGCAATTCCCGCAAGATTTTCCTGTCAAGATTGTTGAGAGGATTAGTCTTCTTCACGCTCGCACTCCTATTAATTGTTTACCGGGTAGCTGCTAACAGACAGATTAGCCAAATATGCCCGTTGATGACGGGTTATTCAGTAATATATTCTGAATATATCTCTCTAACCAATAGAATATACTGAATCTAGTGTAATATTTAAATATTTCAGCAAAAAATTTTGCTGATCCACCTCTATAATCAGTGGGGGTTTATTCATCAGCCGCTGTTGGTGAGTAAATTTCAGCGAGTTAAGGAGTAGTCTCGGTCAGTGCAACAGGCCTTGATGTTGCCAACAGCATTCTCAGACTCAGCAGACGAAAAGGAATCACTAGTATGCTCATTGGAGTACCCGGTGAAATCAAAAATCACGAGTACCGTGTTGGCTTGACACCTGCTGGTGTGGGGAAATTGCACCGTAGTGGACATGATGTTCTGATACAGTCTGGTGCAGGTCTCGGGATCGGTTTCTCCGACGAAGACTACCAGCAGGCGGGTGCCTCTCTTGCCGAGAATGCTCAGGCAGTGTTTGCCAAGGCTGATCTGGTGGTTAAGGTTAAAGAACCGCAACCTGGCGAATGCGCCATGCTGCGTGAGGGGCAGACCTTATTTGCCTATCTGCACTTAGCTCCAGACCCGGAACAGACCCGATTGCTGCTCGAATCGAAGTCAACTTGTATTGCCTACGAAACCATCACTGATGACAGCGGAGGTTTGCCCCTGCTGACACCAATGAGCGAAGTGGCCGGTCGTATGGCTGCCCAGCAGGCCGCATTATGCCTGGAAAAAGCCCATCAGGGCAGTGGGGTTCTCATGGGAGGAGTTCCAGGTGTACCTGGTGCTTCGGTTCTAGTGATCGGAGGCGGTGTTGTTGGCCTGAATGCCGCCCGAGTCGCTTTTGGTATGGGAGCCAACGTTACTATCGCTGACAAGTCCATCAGGCGGCTTCAGCATATCGACGACCTGTATCATGGCCAAATAAAAACCATCTATTCAAGCACTGAGACCATCGCAGAGTGTCTGCCTGTGACCGATGCAGTCATAGGAGCTGTACTGATACCCGGGGCGACAGCACCGCGCCTCATTAGCCGTGACATGCTGAAGTTGATGCGCAAGGGTTCGGTGCTAGTGGATGTTTCAATTGATCAGGGTGGCTGTTTTGAGACCAGCAAACCTACCACTCATGAAAATCCTATCTATCTGGTTGATGGCATTGTTCATTATTGTGTGGCGAACATGCCAGGCGGCGTTGCCCGGACCTCCGCTATAGCACTGACCAATGCCACCTTGCCATTTATTGTGGCTCTGGCCAACCAGGGACCCCGGTCGGCTTTACTGGGTGATAGTCATTTTCTTGAGGGACTCAATGTCCATCGTGGAATGGTAACGAATGCAGCTGTAGCCGAAGCACTTAACCATGACTTTGTTCCGCCGCAACAGGCACTGGCCAAAATGCCTTGTGGTAAGTCAGCCCAGGCTTGATCGCTTCGCATTACTCTTTACGGAATTGTCCCAACGCTCTCCGTTCTGCGTTTCAGCAAACAACGGGACTGAAGCTGGTCAGGGTTCGCTGCCTGATTATCAGATAAGATCATTGAATCGCTGATGCTGAAGGCAATGCGGTATTGTCCAGCAAGCGACCGTCATTCTATTGATGGCTTTATGATCCCCAGAGAGATGAAAGTGGAGCAGCCCACATGTTGTTACCCAATGGTCTGGTTTGATCAGTATCGTAAAGCAATACTCCTGCCTTAAACTGGTCACCAGCCAAACTTGAGAGTTTTTTCAACCCTCGCAGATCCTGTTCCTTGAATGTGGCGGATGCTTTTACTTCCACACCTACCAGTTGACCAGCATAGTTTTCAATCACGATGTCAACTTCAAACTTGTCCGCATCCCGAAAATACAGCAAGCTGAAATCGTCATCGGAAGCATTCACATGTTTTAACAGTTCGCTGAATACAAAACTTTCCAGAACACTACCAAATATTGTTTTGTCCAACTGAACATGCTTTTTTCTTACCCCAGCAAGAACACTCAGCAACCCGGAATCAAGTAACTGAATTTTTGGTGATTTCACCACGCGTTTAAGACGGTTCCGCGCCCATGTATCAACTCGTCTGATCAAGTACATTTGTTCAAAAACATTAATATAACGAGAGACTGTCTTGCCATCTAGGCCAAGTTTAGCCCCCAACCTGGAATAGTTGCTAATTTGGCCGGCACTTTGCGCCAGCGCGCTCAATAAGCGTGGCAATTCATCCAGCTTATTGATCTCAGCGACATCGCGAACATCGCGTTGAAGAGTTGAATTGATGAATTGCCGGAACCATTCAGCGCGCCGTCTTTCAGTTGGTCTCGAAATCGCATCCGGGTAGCCCCCACCCAAAACACGTTCGATCAGATCATCACCAAGCACAGGAGATGTCGCAGTAGGTATATTGCCGACAAATACATTTTCAACCCAGTTGGTCTTTTGGTTCTCCATCTCACTTTGTGAGAGAGGCAACAGAATCCGAGTTTCCATGCGTCCCGCCAGTGAATCAGCAACTGTGGGCAGGGCCATTAGGTTAGCTGACCCAGTAAGCAGGAAGCGTCCGGGGCGACGATCCTTATCGACACTTGTTTTGATAGCCAGCAGTAATTGAGGGACTCGCTGAATCTCATCAATGATGGCAAGGTCAAGGTTGCGAATCATGCCTACAGGATCATTTTGGGCAGAGTAATTTGTTGCTTCATCGTCCAAATTCACGAATTGCATTCCCCGCCCGGTGAATTGACTCACCAAAGTTGTTTTGCCAGCCTGGCGTGGTCCGGCAAGTAGAACAACGGGTGTGTCCAATAAAGCCTCAGCAATTTTTGATTCTATCCAGCGTGGGTAAATTCTTGGTGTATCCATAGGTTGAATATTATCGTGAATTTCGGAATAAAGCTGCTTAAAATCAGGAATTTTCTTGCGTAAATTACGGAATATTTAATCGATAATATCGGATTGCAGGTAAAGCAAAGATAAGGAGTCTATTCAGTGGTTTCAGCCGTGGACGATGGGCAATTCCGGTGATTGATCAACGCCTGAACGAAGCTGGCCTGTTCTGACAATTAGATGTGGCAGGTGTTGTTCTGGCTGGTGAGACGCAGGGTGGGTCCAGCGCGGAGTGAAATCTGGTGAGTTTGTGCTTGAATGATTTCGTGAAATTTGAATTATGTAACCGTAAAATACGGATTATATCAGCATGAATTAGGGAATTAATAGACGTAAATATCGGAATAACGAGCAAAAACGAGGATAAGGGGATGTATCCAGCGGTCGCAACCTTGAATGGGCTGGACAACTCCGGTGATTGATCAACTTCAGAACAAAGCTGGCCTGCTTTGGCAATCCGATTTTGCAGGTGTCGATCTGATCGGCGGGATTTGAAGTGTTGTTGAACTGCATTGGTATTGTTTTGCGGCTTCGAACAGGACAGTACCAGTTGAAAAGGTTACATTCAGACTGCTGAGTTTGAGAGTAGCTGAGATGGAAACAAGACAGTGGCAATACATTCAGACCAAACTGCGCAGGCCTATCATCCTCCGATTCAAACATCAAAGCAGTGGGTCTGATATCCTGTCGGCTGCCCTTTCTTTAGTTTCAATACTCCAGATATTTTGCCCTGTAAGCATCCTTTAACAACAGTTCGCAATAGGGTTGCCTGAAGAGTTTGGCTTCTGAATCTTCGAGCTGCCTGCCGCCTCAACCCATTTGTGGATCTCTAGTAGCAGTTTCTGGATAGCCTTCGCCCGATTCTGTTCGTCCTGAACCCGGTCGCGTTCCAGTTTCCGCATGTGATACGTATTGCATAGGACATGAATGCATAAGCAAGAACTGGCATCAGGATTTTTAGTGACCATGCACCCGGAACCGACGAAATCCATCAGTAGCATGCGCAGTTTACTGACGCAAGAACGAATCACTCCGAAACGGATCTCTCCTGAAAAATCTGTGTATGGATATGTAACGTCCAAGGTAATTTTGTGCTAAACTGTAACATAATCTCTCAAGAAGTGGTCGGGGTATAGGAGCATAATTTTGAGCACAGATTATTCAAAAACACCACTACCTTCTGCGGCCAGTTCAGTGGATCGCACTGCGGTGCCGGGTTTCAGCCGTCGCCGCTTCATGGCAGATACTGCCACTCTGATGCGCGGTTCATTGCTGGTGATGAGCATGCCAGCAATTCTGACTTCATGCCGCGAGGCACAACAGGCAAGCCAGTCCAATGCAGCATTTCAAACTCTGTCTGGGCTTGAAGCGGCAGAGTTCTCTGCCATCGCTGCGCGCATTCTGCCTGCAGATATAAGCCCCGGGGCGGAGGAAGCAGGTGTAATCCACTTCATGGACAATGTTATTGGTGAGGAATCAAGGTCAGACGTGCTTATACAACTTAGAGAGGGGCTGGGGAAGTTGCAAAATCAAATTGCAGCTGAATTTGGTGAGTCTCAGTTTCATAGGCTGGACACCACCTCTCAGGATGCCGAGCTGCATAAGATTGAAGCTACGCCTTTCTTCAGTACCCTGCGGTATCTCACCATAGCTGGCATGCTTTCAATGCCGCACTACGGAGGAAACCGCAATGGGATTGGATTTGATCTGATGCAAGTCCGGGACCGGGCCGCCTGGGGACCGCCTTTTGGCTATTATGATGCAGATTTTATGGCACGGGGAGCATAGGCATGGCTCAGCAAGATATGGTCAGCTTTCCTACCAGGGAAGAGGTGGATTTCGTGGTGATCGGTTCCGGTGCCGCCGGCGGCATCATGGCCAGGGAGCTGTCGGTCGCTGGGCATTCGGTGGTACTGCTGGAGCAGGGCCCGCACCTGAAGGCCGCCGATTTCAATCACGATGAATGGGGGCTCAGACACAACTACGATCAGATGTGGAGTGTGCGCAGGGGTCACCCGCAAACCTTCAGAAAGTCCGAAGATGATATTGCAGAAGTAAAAGATCTGGTTTGTGGCTATGCGCACAACGTTGGTGGCAGCAGCATGCATTTCTCCGGCAACTTCTGGCGCCTGCGTCCCATTGATTTCAAGGAAGCCAGTGTCCGTGGAACCATAGCAGGCACCAATTTTAGCGACTGGCCGATCAGCTACGAGGATCTGGAGCCCTACTATACCAAGGTGGATTGGGAGATCGGACTCTCCGGTCTGCAAGGACCCTGGGATCCACCCCGGTCAAGGGATTATCCATGTCCGCCCATGCCCATTAAGGGATCTGATGTCCTGCTTGAGCGTGCCGCAAAATCACTGGGACTCAATCCCTATCCGGCTCCGGTGGCAATTCTATCCAAACCGCATAACGGACGCCCCAATTGCATACACTGCGGTTATTGCAATGGTTTTGGCTGCGAAGTGGATGCCAAGTCTTCCACTCTGGTTGCCATGATTCCCGAAGCACTGCAATCGGGTCGTTGTGAACTGCGCACCTTCAGCACAGTATATCGAATAGAAACCAATGAACAGGGTCGTGCCAGTGAGGTGCTGTATTATGATGCCGAGGGTAATTCTCAGGGGCAACGTGCCAAGGCAGTCGTGGTTTGCGCCAATGGGGCCGAAACCCCGCGACTATTGTTGCTCTCGGAATCCAGTCGCTTTCCCGATGGGCTTGCCAATTCCTCCGGCGTGGTGGGCACCAACCTGATGTTTAACGGTTATACGACTGCGGTAGGGTTGTTTGATGAGCCGGTCAACGCCTACAAGAGCATACCCGCCACTCGGGTGGTGCATGATTTTTACGAACTGGATCCTGCGCTGGGATTTTATGGTGGTGGCGGCATTGATGGCCGTCATCCGACCGCTGGTAGACCCATTGAGTTTGCCTTATCCAGCCATTTGATGTTCGGTGGCCCAGCATGGGGAAGCGAATACAAGCAGGAGCTGGCCTATCGATTTGCTCATAGTGTCAGCTTTGATGGTCATACCACCTCTCTCCCACAGTCCTCTAACACGATCACTCTGGACCCTGAGTTAAAGGACAAGTGGGGCAGACCTGCAATTCGATGCACCTACATGGATCATCCGGACGATCTGGCCACCATGCGCTGGTTTCTGGATCGCTCGCTGGAGTTGATGGAAGCCGCTGGTGCCAGCAGCATCAATGGCTTCTTTCCGGAGAATGGTCAGGATGGTAGTGTCCATTTGCTTGGTACCTGCCGGATGGGAGATGATCCCAATACTTCTGTGATTGATGCCAACAATCGCAGCCATGATGTGCCCAATCTGTTCCTGTGCGATGGCAGTTCACTGGTAACATCCAGTCGCGGGCAACCGACCATGACGATTATGGCCCTGTCATTTCGGGCGGCAGAATTGATAAGCCAAGCAGCGCAACGGGGTGAGGTGTAG
>JAPORB010000191.1:0-25603 GCA_026710425.1 Gammaproteobacteria bacterium | reverse complement strand
TTGAATTCAGGTTATCGCCTTAATTGCCCACAGGCACAATTCGCTCTAATGGATGCAGAACTCGACCGGGCCGGAAAGCTTGGCGTTCCAGCAGATCATACTCATCGCCAGGCTCCAGAAAATAAAAATCGCCACCACTGTCTATCCGGTGCAACGCATCATAGATCACCACATAGCTTTGACCGATCACTCGGAAATGCTGATTTTTGACAACTATTGCTGTGTCTTCATCAAGACCAATGCCAAGCAGTTCCGGTCTGGCTGCGATGATTTCCAATAGATCAAAATGCCGGTTTCGCCTTAATAGGTGCTGATCGATGGCAACATTGTCGATAAAACCGAACCCTTCTTCATGATCGCCCATCATAAGGCTGTTGCCGGCGGTATCGCCTCTGGCCAGATACGAGCCAAGTATGGTGGCACCTGCCGAGGAACCGCCGATAACACCGCCACGATCGAGTAACTCCAGCAAAGCAGTGTGTACTTCGGTGTGCAGGTATACATCAGCCAGTCGCCATTGTCGACCACCGGTAAACCATACTCCCCAAGCATTGCGAATGGCCTCAGCAAACTTCGGGGTGTCAGCAAGCTCACGATCATAAGTATGAATGAGCCCGAGGTTGGTTAGCCCGGCGGCCCGAAATTGTGCCAGTCCCTGCCAGTACTGATCATAGTTTTCGGCTCCCCCGGCGGTTGGAATCACCACGATGGGTGCATCAAGACCTCCAGCCAGACTGGCAAACTCCTGAAGAATGCTTAAATCCCTAAGACCCCCTCCGACAATCACCAGTGAACCATTCCCCGGTCCACGGGTTTGCGCCAGTACAGTTTGGGCTAATACGACAAAGAACAGACAGAGCAGTAAACGCAACATCTTCAACTGTTACTCCTAAGGGGCAGTTTGCTACGGTACAAGTGTGTAGGTCTCCGTCAATCCCGGTGCATAGAGGGGCAGACTGCCGTAAAGGGGGCCGCGCATGAATTCAGTGCTGGCACCCAATGACAGATCATTAAGTTCATCGAAAGCTGCTAGTAATGCCACATAGTCCGGTCCATTGCCTCCCAGTGCAACTGCATTGGTCCAGACCTGAGTATAGTGTTCCATGCTGGCATAGCGTACCAGCGTGTAGAGTTCATCATAGTCAGCACTTTCAACCGCTGTGCTGTTGGGCAGATAGACCACCTGCCACTGACCCACTGGTCGTGCGCCGATTTTTTCCAGATATGGATATACACGGTCGCGTGTAATGGAATGAAAAGTTTCAAAGCTTCCTTTGTGGATGCGCCGGTATTCTAGCCCCAAGATTTCTTCACCGGGCTGCGCCCGGCCCAGTCGCACTGGTATTGGTGACATGCTGTCGGCAGCAGGTGCATTGTTATCATCAACAAGTGTAAATTCTTCGACCACGCCAGGCATGTATAGGGGTCGGGTTTGCGCCAGATAACCCTGCAGGAAAATGGCACCCCGGGACCCTTGAGACACTTGCCCTCTATTTCGCAGAGCCTCGACAGCGGCATCACTCAATCCGCCGTTACCGGCAAGCCTGATGGAGCCACCAGTATTTCCCGCTGACACATTGGATCGGGTCGCCTGCCAATGTTCATAACTGGCATAACGTGCGAACCGCAATGCCTCGTCCTGACCGGGGGTGGCATCATCGCTTGAGGGATAGATGATTTCAAAGTCACCCAATATGCGGGCACCCAGGCGTTCGAACCAGGGCCAGACACCATTGAGACTTTGCTCATACCAATATTGATAACTGCCCTCATCAAGATAGGCATGGCGCATCATGATAATTTCCTGCTGATCTGCCAAAGGCATCTCATTGCGGACTGGAGTGGGTTCCAGCTGGGCACTGAGGCTATTGCTGATGCAGCAGCTTACCAACCCCAACCCCAATGTTAAGGTTGAAGTGTACGAACCAAAAAGTTCAAGCAGTTTGTTCATGATGGTCCTCTGGGGATCGATACTTGATATGAAAACTATACAGTCCGATTATCAGTTACCACTGAAGTAAGTGGGTGGTCAAGGTCAGGTAATTTGATATTTATACTTTAGCAAACTCCTACTGCGGAATAGCTTCGACTGATAACGAGTTTCTATTTGTTGGCCTTTATGCCTTCCTTCGACTGTTGTTGACGAACAAAGCAAAATCAAAAGTCAAAACTTCAATTCGATATTGGACAATTTTACTAAGTCGGAATTTAAAATAGTGATTTTCAGTGTTATTGGATTGTGGGATTAGTTTTCCGGAGCCAAATGAACATGTTAATTTGGGAGGTTATGAGAGCAAGAATCCCGGTTATGATCATACTGTGTATCCAATGGTACCCATCCATCTTGCTGTCTAGATCTTCAACGGCACTGTCAAGCTTGAACTCAAGACTATCTATTCTGCTGTCCAGCTTCTCCAATGCAAGCTTGAGTTCGGTTTTTGTAAAATCAGATCTCCCTAAGTGTTCTTGACGACCAAGGCGATGTCCTCGGTCTGTTATTGTTCCAGGCAGGTCTCCTGAAGTTCATTGGCGGTAGAAAGTCTGTGCTTATAACTGCACTGCCACTTTGGTTTCTTGTTCTTAGTTCATAAGGGACATGCTAAGACATAGTCCAGAAAAAAACAACTATAAGGCAGATATGCTCTACTGAATTTGTAATCAATTCAAGCGGACATATCTCGTAGCACTAAAAACATTATGAACCCTGCAAGTTCTGGACAGTCGAAATCGCCATTTCCCGTTTTATCTTAAGTAATGGGGTTATGGTCAAGAATCGACAGCAACGAAAAGATAGCCTGTGTCTACAGGATACCTAAAATGGTGCTGAAGAAGTACCTCCAGTTATACATTGCATTGAAAATCACCTGGCATTCTGCCTCTGAGTTTAATGGAGACGATATCGTGAGAAGGTCCTATCCTTCTGAGTCATAGTTGGCTCATCTGGTTAAGCCAAAATTCTTCACTATCCATCAACAACACAAGTGTCTCACTTTCACTTTGCCAAACGCAGGGCTTTGAAGTATAATTCATCCGCTTTCGTTATCTTGATTGCCTGCGCTTGTGCGTCTCTGCCACTGTCTGACCCGGACTACGATAGAGAAGGGAAGCTGGCCTGAGGCTCTGCAGTACCACGATAATTCAACTCTTCTGCTTGTTGGGCAGAAACCAGAGCCTACCGGTTCCCGGGTCGCTTTGGTTTTTGCAGTGTCTGGCTTGCTGCAAGGCCTGTAACAAGGGTAAATCTGTCGCCTGGAACTTCTTCAAATGCTGAAAAGAATGCACTTGAGTCTTGCCACCCTGAGTGAGCTGTTCAGAATCGCCATGCCCATGGTGGTTTCCCAGGGTACATTTGCGCTGATGATATTTACCGATCGTTATTTTATGTCACAGATTGACCCTGTGCACATGGCAGCATCACTGGGCGGAGGTGTGGCAACATTCTTTTCCTTCTGTTTCTTTTCAGGCCTTTTTTCTTACGCCAACGCCATGGCAGCCCAGTACCTTGGGGCTGGAGAAAATGCCAAATGTCCGAAAGTGGTAACTCAAGGCTGGATTATGACCTTACTGTGTATTCCACTGTTGGCTGTAATAACCTATTTTGTGTCCGGTCTGTTTGAGATCATGGATCATGACCCACAGCAGGTTGAACTGGAGCGTATCTATTATCAGATACTGATGGCGGGTATTGTACTTACGCTGGCCAAGGTCTGTATCTCTTCCTATTTTGCAGGTATAGGAAAAACAAGTGTGGTTATGATTTGTGATACCTGCGGGCTGATCCTCAATGTGCCCCTTGCCTACATCATGGTATTTGGTCAACTGGGTTTTCCCGCACTGGGCATTGTTGGTGCTGGCATCAGTACGCTCATAGCGACTCTATTTGCATTGCTACTGTTTATTTTCTTCTATCTGCGCAAGGAACACCTTGAGACTTTCAAGGTGAAAGACTCCTTGGTGCTGGACCGACGCATATTGCGGCGGTTTCTCAGGCTTGGCTTTCCGTCCGGGATAGAGCTCTTCCTCAATGTGGCGGCATTCAATCTGTTCCTGTTGATGTTTCAGTCCTATGGTGTGGCCGAGGGGGCATCCGCTGCCATTGTATTCAACTGGGACATACTCTCCTTTGTGCCCATGACCGGGTTGAACATAGGCATGATCAGCCTAATCGGTCGCCTGGTCGGGTCCCGTGATCTGACGCGAACCAATGAGGTAGTGGCAGCAGGCTTCGTGCTTGGATTGGCCTACTCGGGACTGCTGGCAGTGTTGTATATCGTTTTTCGATTCCCCCTGGTGGAGGTTTTTGCACCACCCGAGGGGGATTTTTCTCGCATTCGTGAACTAGCCACCTTTATGATGGTCGGACTGTCTAGCTACGCCATGGCGGATGCGGTGATCCAGGTTTGTGGTGGTGTGTTGCGCGGTGCCGGAGATACTCGCTGGCTGATGATCGCCTCAGTCACCCTGCACTGGCTGATGCTGGTCGCTCAGTACTTTATCATTCGAGTCTATGAATTGGGTCCGAGGGTGGCATGGATTACTTTCTGCCTGATGATTTTTATGATTGCTGCTGTGTTTGCATGGCGGCTTTTTGGAAACCGCTGGCGTCGGCCAGAAATACTGGAAATGGTCATGGCTGAGTGATTACTAATTCTGGCAATGTTCGGTCAGCGGCCAACGGCTCAACAGCAATTAAGTTGACGTTAAAGATCCCGCCTTCAACGATAGCCAAGCATGCAATCAAACAGTATCATCAAAGTATTGCAGCAATCTGCGATAGCAGTTAGCCTTTTCTTTTACAGAGTTATGCTGAGGCAGTTTTCGAATCGGATTTCGTCCTGAGGTTATGAAATGCACTTGATTAATCAGTGTTGCTTTGCCGTCCGAGGCACCGCCCTCGGCCTGATCACCACAATAATGCTGGTCGGCAACGTGTTGTCCCAGCCTCAGTACCCTGAGAGGCTGTTAAATCAGAAAGGGACGTTCTCTCGTGCGGCGGCCACAGCTCTAGGCGAACCATTCCAAGGTCTGGTTACTTCCGAGGGCAGGATTGAGGGACTGTTTCCCTTGCAGAGTACCGGTGTATCCACCGGAAAAGTCCGGCAGGCGGCTGAGCACTTTCTTGCCACTTTGAATACTGAAGAACTGTCGCGAACGCATTTCGCAATTGACGATCCAGAATGGCGAGACTGGTCGAACGTGGATGTGGGGATTTTTCCACGGCGTGGCATTAGTCTTGAGGAGATGAACTCGCAGCAGAAAGCGGCAGCCTGGGATTTGCTGGAAGCCTCGCTAAGCAAGAAGGGCCTTGAGCAAACCCGTGCAATTATGCGCACAGAACAAACCTTGCTTGAACTCAATGATGAACCCATTCGCTATGGTGAAGAAAAATACTACCTGACAATGATGGGAAACCTATCTGTGGATAACCCTTGGGGCTGGCAACTTGATGGCCACCATCTTGTCATCAATTTTTTTGTGTTGGGAGACCAGGTCGTTATGACCCCTGCCTTCTGGGGCGGAGAGCCAGTTGTTGCCCAATCGGGTCTGTATGCAGGCAATACCATCATGCAACCTGAGCAAGATCTGGGGTTGGCACTGATGCAGTCCCTAAACAATGCTCAGCAAGTACAGGCCAGTCTGGGCTCGGAAAAGGACAGCAACTTCCCTATGGCGGCAGCCAATGCAGATAATCGTGTTATCGATTACCAGGGTCTGTCGGCTACCGATATGAGCAGTGCTCAGAAACTGGCATTACTGGATCTGATCGAAATTTATGTGGGCAATCTCACTCCCACTCATGCCGAAGTAACGATGGCAACCATCAGCCAGCATCTGGATTCAACCTACTTCGCTTGGCAGGGAAAAGCGGAAGATGATTCAGTTTTTTATTACAGGGTTCACAGTCCTGTTATCATGATTGAGTTTGATCATCAAAATCCGGTTGGCACCACCATGATAAATCCAGCCGGGACACCAACCCGGGATCATATACATGCCATAGTGCGCACTCCCAATGGCAATGATTATGGCAAGGACCTGCTGGCGCAACATCTGGCAGCAAAGCATTAAAATGATAAAAGCATATAGACTTATCGTTTCTCTGTTCGGAATTGCACCGAGATTCATTCTGTTGGTAGGGGTGTTGATCAATGCGTTGCCCGTGGTCCTTGGACAATCGCCACATCCATTTGGACTACCTGCCGAGGAGCATGAAAATCCTGCAGCCAACATCATGGCCGCCACGGGTGCCAGAGCTCAAGGCTGGCTAGGACAGGGGCGCTCGGAAATCATTGCCCGCCACGGCATTGTGGCCACCAGCGATCCGCTGGCAACTCAGGCCGGCCTGGAGATCCTGCAACAGGGAGGTAATGCAATTGATGCAGCGGTAGCAGCATCAGTGGTGCTGGATGTGACTTCACAAAATGATACTGGACTGGCGGGAGACTTGTTTGCCCTGGTGTGGAGTGCCGAGGACCAAAAACTCCATGCCCTGAATAGTGCAGGTTTTGCTCCGGCTGCATGGACCCCATCCTTCTTTACTGGTGAGCTGGGACTGCAGCGTATGCCCGCACGCGGGGTCAATGCTGCGACGGTTCCCGGAGCGGTATCAGGCTATGATGCTCTGCTGTCCCGCTTTGGCACTCTGGGCTTTGAGCAAACCTTTGAACGAGCCGCACGTTTGGCTGAGGAAGGCTGGGGCCTGTCAGAGAGGCGTCATGCCGATCTTGTCAGCCAGCAGAAAAAACTGCTTCAGGATCCAGACTCTGCTGCGGTATTTTTGCTCAATGGCAAGGTACCACCGCTGTATAGTCTCATCAGGAATCCTGGCTTGGCCAAAGCTCTCCGCCTATTGCAACGAGAGGGCCGTGCGGCTTTCTATCAAGGTGAAATCGCCGATGCCTTGGTGGCAAAGATCCAGGACGAAGGCGGAATGATGACACACGAGGATCTGGCTGCCTTCGAGTCAGAGTGGGTAGAACCCATTTCCACGAGCTACCATGGCTATGATGTTTTCCAACTGCCACCACCGGGACAAGGCTGGGCTGCCCTGGAAATGCTTAACATTCTGGAAGTCTGTGCGGCGGAACATGAGGTAAATCTGACGGCACTGGGTCCGTTGAATCCAGACAACTGGCATTTTATGGTGGAGGCCAAAAAGTTGGCGTACTCCGATCTGTACGCCTACAATGCCGATCCACAGTTCGTCTCGGTTCCTTTGGATCAGCTATTGTCAAAGTCTTATGCACGTTCGCTCTGTCAACGCATTGATATGGAGAGAGCTTCGACACCATCAGTGAATGGTGGCCTGGATGGTGGTACTGTCTACCTCACCACAGCTGATCGCTGGGGTAACATGGTCAGTTTTGTGCATAGTATTTTTTCAGTTTACGGATCAGGGGTGACCATTCCCCCTTATGGTATGATCCTGCATAATCGCGGCGTGGCTTTTACGCTGGATCCAGAACACCCCAATGTGGTGGCACCGCATAAGCGCCCCTTCCACTCAATCATTGCCGGTATGGTCATGCAAAATGGAGAGCCACTAATGACTTTTGGTAATATGGGTGGTTCAGTGCAGCCCGAGACACATGCACAGCATATGGTCAATGTGATTGACCATGGAATGAACCTGCAGATGACTACTGATGCGGCGCGATTCACTCACAATCAGAGCCGCAATAGTCTGTCTCTTGAGCCTCAACTGTTTGCGCTGGTGGGACAGGCCCTGGAGGCCAGAGGTCATGAAGTCCGTCCGGTTAACGGTAGTCGGGTGGGCGGCTATCAAGGCATTTTGTTTAGCCGTGATTCGGAATTGCCTGTGCCGGTTTACACACAGGCCAGCATTGATGAAGACCAACCGGTTAACGGACTCTATCGGGCAGGCTCAGACCATCGTAAGGATGGTCAGGCCGCTGGGTGGTAAATCCGGAATTCTTTTCGGTATTGTAATTGGGGCCAGTCAGTATGGAGATGATATCTGAGCAACGCATTCCAGCACCCGTAGACGTGGTATGGGCTGCGCTGAACAATCCGGAAGTCCTTAAGGAAGCTATGCCCGGATGTGAAAGTTTCGAGGAAGTCGGTGATAATCGCTTTACAGCCCGATTGACAACCAAGGTAGGACCGGTCAAGGCGCGATTTGAGTTCAAGGTAAGTCTGACTGATGTGGATCCACCCAATGGGTATATCATTAACGGTGAAGGCCAAGGCGGTGCCGCCGGATTTGCCAAAGGCAGTGCCAATGTCAGACTGGTCCAGGATGCCACAGACACACTCCTCAGTTACTCGGTAAAAGCCAACGTAGGTGGCAAGTTGGCGCAACTGGGAGGCAGACTGATCGATGGCACGGCAAAAAAACTTGCCGATGAGTTTTTCAGCAACTTCATTGCACAGGTATGTAATGAAGAGGAGAGTGCAGATCAAGATCAAACAGAGGTAGTGGGCAAAAGTCTGATGGCGCAAATTGCGGGTATCCGCTGGGCATCAGGTAAGGTGTGGATCAGTGTGTTGCTTGTTATTGTCTTTGCTTGGATGGCTTGGAACTTTCTTTGAACCGATGCTAACAGTGGCACAGCGAAACAAAGCTGTCTCCTGGTGTTGACTGCTGTCGGCAGGGGTCACCAGACTGGATTGGAACAAGCCAACTGAGATCGAGACTATCAGAGCTAAATCTAAAAATTAGGACATAGATGTCGAATCGAATCAGGGATATCCGCTTAGGTCTTAGACTGATATCAGTTGTGCATCAGACCGAAAAACTTGAACTGATCTGAGATTGAGAAATAACGAGTCAAATAGCAAGACTGCAGTAAATAATGGAGAGGCTATCAAGATGAAAAACGTTGAGTTGACTGTCAATGGCAGTCCTGTAAGCGGTGAGGTGGAGAGTCGTACTTTGCTGGTTCATTTTTTGAGAGAACACTTGCGCCTCACAGGCACCCATATCGGTTGTGATACCAGTCAATGTGGAGCCTGTGTAGTGCATGTCAATGGCAAGTCTGTAAAGTCCTGCACCATGCTGGCAGTGCAAGCCGATGGAGCCGAGGTCACTACGATTGAAGGATTGGCACATGGCGAGGAGTTGCACCCCATGCAACAGGCTTTTATGGATAACCATGGCCTGCAGTGTGGCTTTTGTACCCCAGGCATGATCATGAGTGCGCTGGATATTGTGAAACGTAATGGCAACGAATTGGATGAAGCCACAGTGCGTAAAGAACTGGAAGGCAATATTTGTCGCTGTACTGGTTACCACAACATCGTTAAATCCGTTCAGGCTGGTGCTAGAGCCATGGGAGGGGAATCCTAATGACTGATTTTGGTATAGGTGCAAGTGTCAAGCGCAAGGAGGATCGTCGCTTCCTACTTGGCAAGGGCAGATACACTGATGATATTCAACCCAATGGTCTTACCCATGCGGTGTTTGTGAGATCACCTCACGCACATGCAGCAATTAAGCAAATCGACAGCTCAGCCGCCTTGGCCGCACCGGGAGTGATTGCGGTATTGACCGGAGATGATCTGTCCGCCGATGGCATTGGACCACTGATTTGCGGAGTCACAGTTACCAGTGATGATGGTGAACCGCATAAGGCACCGGCACATCCTGCACTGGCTCAGGGTAAAGTTAATTATGTGGGCGACCATGTTGCCATTGTTGTCGCCGAAACATACGCTCAGGCTCGGGATGGTGCGGAACTGGTGATGGTGGATTATGAAGTGCTGCCAGCTGTGACCGACACCGCAACAGCGGCAAACCCTGGACAGCAGCAGATACATGAAGTTGCACCAGACAATGTGTGTTTCAACTGGCCTTTTGGCGACAAGGAGGGAGTTGAAGCGGCATTTGCCTCAGCTCACAAGGTGTCAAGCCTTGATCTGGTCAATAACCGCATGGTGACCAATGCCATGGAACCGAGAGCAGCATTGGGAGAGTACAATGCCGGGACCGAAGAGATCACCCTGCATGTGACGACCCAAAATCCTCATGTGCACCGACTGGTGATGTCAGCCTTTAACCAACTGGCACCGGAACATAAACTGCGGGTGGTTGGACCCGATGTGGGCGGCGGGTTCGGTGTCAAGATATTTGTGTATGCCGAAGAATTGGTGGTTGGTTGGGCCTGTCGCAAACTTAACCGACCAATAAAATGGACTGCCGAGCGGACCGAGGCATTTCTGGCCGATGCTCATGGTCGTGACCATGTCTCAAAGGCTGAGATGGCCATGGACGAAAATGGACGGTTTCTGGCCATGCGGGTTCATACCCGAGCCAATCTTGGTGCCTACCTGTCCACTTTTGGCACCATGGTGCCAAGTTATCTTTATGCTTTTCTACTGGCAGGCCAGTATGCGACACCACTGATTTATTCAGAGGTGAAGGCAGTATTCACCAATACCGCACCAGTTGATGCCTGCCGCGGAGCCGGGCGTCCAGAGGCAACCTTTTTGGTGGAACGTCTGGTCGATGTGTGTGCTGCCGACATGGGAATGGATCCGGCTGAAATTCGACGCATAAACTTCATCCCGGTTGATGCCTTCCCCTATCAGACACCTGTGGTGCAGTGCTATGACAGCGGTGATTACAATGCGGCTTTGAACAAGGCCTTGGAGTTGGCAGGTTATGCTGATTTTCCTGCCCGTGCGGAAGCGGCGGCAGTTCGCGGCAAGTGCCGTGGCATCGGAATTTCCTCCTATGTGGAAGCTTGTGGCATGGCACCGTCTGCTGCGGTTGGACAACTCGGTGGGGGTGTCGGTTTATGGGAGAGTGCCCAGGTCAGGTTCAATCCTACCGGCAATGTGCAGGTGTTTACCGGTACCCATTCCCATGGGCAGGGTCACGAAACAACCTTTGCTCAGCTGGTTTGTGATCAGCTTGGAGTGCCGATCGATAACATTGAAGTGATTCATGGCGACACCGCCAAGACTCAATTTGGCATGGGTACCTATGGTTCGAGGTCATTGGCCGTGGGTGGTGTTGCCATTGCCAAAGCCTGTGACAAACTGATCGCCAAGGGTAAGAAGATCGCCGCTCATGCGCTGGAAGCGGCCGAGGGAGATATTGAGTTTGCTGACGGCAGCTTCAGCGTGGCAGGAACCGACAAAGCCATGGGTATTGGTGAGGTGGCCTTTAATGCCTATGTGCCGCACTCCTATCCGGAGAGACTAGAGCCGGGTTTTGATGAGAATGCCTTCTTTGATCCCACCAATTTTTCCTTTCCGGCGGGCACGCACATCTGTGAGGTGGAAGTGGACCCCGAAACCGGAGAAGTGGACATCATCAAATACTCGGCGGTGGATGACTTTGGCCGACTGATAAATCCTATGATCGTGGCTGGCCAGGTTCATGGAGGTATTGCCCATGGTGTGGGTCAGGCCTTGCTGGAAGCTTGTCGCTATGACAGCGATGGTCAGTTGATTACTGCATCCTATATGGACTACACCATGCCACGCGCAGATAACCTGCCCAGCTTCGACCTGGACTATGCTCCCACGCACCCGCCGGATAACCCGCTGGGCGTAAAGGGCTGCGGAGAGGCAGGTGCCATTGGTGCGCCTCCCGCAGTGATCAATGCCATCGCCAATGCGCTGGATGTCAAACATATCGAAATGCCAGCCACACCGGAAACCGTGTGGCGAGCCGCCCAGACTGCGGCACGGGCCTGAAGCAGGAGAGAGACATGTACGAGTTCAATTATCGACACGCCAACAGTGTTCCCGATGCCATAGCAGCCATGCAGGCAGCAGATGATGGCAAGTTTCTGGCTGGTGGACAGACCATGTTGCCTACCATGAAGCATCGGCTGGCAGGACCAAGCGACCTCATTGATCTTAAAGGAATAGCCGAACTTAAAGGTATCAATGTCACTGACCAATCTGTGACCATTGGAGCCATGACTACCCATGCCGAAGTGGCTGCTTCGACTCAAGTGCAGAATGCCATTCCTGCACTGGCCAGGCTGGCTGGCAATATTGGTGATCCCGCTGTGCGAAACTGTGGCACCCTTGGCGGTTCAATCGCCAATAATGACCCGGCAGCTGACTACCCATCAGCGGTACTGGCTTTGGGTGCCACGGTCAAAACCAGTCAGCGGGAGATACCTGCCGATGAGTTTTTTACCGGTATGTTCGAAACTGCTCTTGCAGAGGATGAAATTATAGTATCGGTGAGTTTTCCTGTTGCCGAGTCGGCGGCCTACATGAAGTTCGAAAATCCGGCATCACGCTATGCCATCGTGGGCGTGTTTGTGGCCAAAACGGCAGGCACTGTACGGGTGGCAGTTACCGGCGCAACTACCTGCGCCCACCGTGCACTACGCATTGAAGAAGCCCTTGCTGGCGAATTGGATGCGGAGAAAGTGGATGCGGTCACGATTCCGGTGGAAAAGATGAACAGTGATATTCATGCTAGTGCCGATTATCGGGCCCACTTGGTCATAGTGATGGCCAAACGTGCCATTGCCGCCGCCAGCAGCTGATACAACATGCTTGACTCAGTAAAGAATGTGATTCCGAACAGTATTGATGAGACCCTTGCTTTACTGCGCAAGGAGAATTACATCGCTGAGCGTTCGCTGGCCACCAGCCTCTATCTGGCATTAAAGATGCAAAAACCCCTGTTTCTGGAGGGGGAGGCTGGTGTAGGCAAGACTGAGATTGCCAAGGTCCTGGCGCAGGGACTGGGGCGACCACTAATCCGCTTGCAGTGTTATGAAGGGCTCGATATGGCTTCGGCGGTTTATGAGTGGAACTATCCGCGCCAGATGCTGGAGATCAGGCTGGCAGAAGCGTCCGGTGTTGGCCGGGGGGAACTTGCCAAAAATGTTTTTGCGGACGAGTTTTTGATTGAGCGTCCCTTGTTGCAGGCACTGCGTGCGGAACCTTCGGAGACACCTCTTCTGCTTATCGATGAGTTGGATCGAACCGATGAGCCCTTTGAGGCTTTTCTGCTGGAGATTCTGTCGGATTTTCAGATCACCATACCAGAGATCGGAACTATCAAGGCCTCGCAACGCCCACTGGTAATCATTACTTCCAATCGTACCCGGGAAGTTCATGATGCACTCAAGCGCCGTTGTCTGTATCACTGGGTGGATTATCCCGATGCACATCGGGAACTAGCCATTGTGCAAGCCAGAATGCCACATATTGCCAGCCAACTGAGTGAGGAGGTGGTGAGTTTTGTACAATTGTTGCGCGAGGAGGATCTGTTCAAGCACCCGGGGATAGCTGAAACCCTGGACTGGGCTGAGGCCCTTGTGCAGCTTGATAAGGTGGTTCTTGCACCGGATCTTATTGATGACACCTTAGGGACTTTGCTGAAATACCAGGATGATATCGCAGCGATTCGTGGCAGCGAGGCGGCACGTCTGCTGGAGCAGGCTAAACTAAAACTGGCTGGGACTGGCCTTGCCCGTTCCTAACGGCGGCAGGCTAACAGACAATCTCCTTGGCTTTGCCCGCCTGTTGCGGGCGTGTGGTTTGCCTGTCGGCACCGGCAGTATCCTTGAAGCCACCACGGCGGTGCAGTTACTTGGCTTGAGATCCCGCACTGACCTGCATGCTTGTCTTGCTGCCGTATTCCTTACGCGCTGTGAACAAAAACCTCTGTTCGACCAGGCATTTGAAATGTTCTGGCAGAATCCCAAGCTGATGGAGCGCATGCTGGGGGCTTTGTTACCGACCGTTCATTCCCCCGACAGGGCGCAACCCGTATCTCGGCGTATTGGCGAGGCCCTCACACCAGGCCAACCGCCGCCGCAAGAGGCACAGCAGTCTGTTGAGTTTGATGCACGCTTCAGTGCTTCTGATCAGGAATTACTGCAAAAAAAAGATTTTGCACAGATGTCGGCGCAGGAGATTGCAGCTGCAAAAGCGGCGATTAAACGTCTGAGTCTGCCCTTGCCGGAGATCAGGACCCGACGCTTCATCGCTGATCTTGCCGGGAAGAACATTGACATGCGCAGAACCTTGCGTGCGGTTATGCGCCAGAGCGACAGCATTCCATTGCAATTTCGGCGCAAGCGTACTCGCAAACCGACATTGATTGTGCTTTGCGATATCTCCGGCTCCATGAGCCAGTACTCCCGCCTGTTCCTACATTTTATGCATGCGGTAACCAATGACCGAGATCGGGTGTACAGTTTTGTATTTGGAACCCGGTTGTCCCATATCAGCCGCCAGCTGGCCCATCGTGACATTGATATTGCTTTGTCGAGGACTGCTGAGGCGGTAGCAGACTGGTCGGGCGGTACGCGTATTGGTGCCTGTCTTGCTCAGTTTAACCGGCAGTGGTCGCGTCGTCTGCTAAGTCAGGGTGGCATTACCCTGCTAATCAGTGATGGTCTGGATCGGGATGAGGCGCAGGGGCTGAGAAAGGAAATGCAGCGTCTGTCACGCTCCAGTCGGCGGCTAATCTGGTTGAATCCACTATTGCGCTATGATCAATTTGAGCCTAAGGCTCGGGGCATTCAGGCCATGCTACCTTTTGTTGATGAGTTTATGTCAGCACACAACATTGAAAGCCTCACTCATCTGGTAACCTTGTTATCAGGAGATATCGAGAGTCAGTCTTAGTGATGAGCTGAAATTAACTGGTCGGAATGACCCGGATCTGAATTAGGCGCACCATTGATTACTGCCTGAATATTAGACAATTTTCGGATTGTTCATTATTGACTATGGACGCCCCAATGAGCCGTCATGGTCTGTTTTTTGTATCAGGCGGTGGGATTTGATTAACCCCGAAGTATTCAGGCGGCGGCAGGCGTTCCAGCAGACTCTGAAGCAGTTGTGTATTTTGTTGTGATTGCTGAGCCACTTCTGTCAGCTGTTGCCCCATTTGTTCCAGTCGTTGCTCCATTTGCTCTTGGCGTTGCTCCATCTGCTCTTGGCGTTGCTCCATTTGTGCAAGCAGTTGTGAGTTTTGTGCCACTTGTTGTGAAACCTGATTCAGGTCATCATCCAGATTGAGTACAAAGCTACCAATGAAGGTAATAACGCCTATTGTCAGCCCGAAACCTAAAGCCATAGCCCAGCGCATCACACTCATATTTTTGTGGGTTACGCTGAAATTTCTTTCGATACCCTCGAATCTGCCCAACATTTCGAGTTTGTGATTATCCAAGTCAGCATTGGTGATCAGATCATCTTTGCCGGACATAATGGCGCTAATCACCGCCTCGGCCTGCTGGTCTGAGAAACCACCCTCATTGGTGAGATTTTTATAGGCAGCGTGGCTGTCAAAGCGTGTAATCATATTTAGGGTACCTTTTGAGGCTAACTGTAGCGTAGACTTTCACAGTAGCACGAATATAGTTAAAACGATGCACCATTGGGTTATAGATGTCAAGTAAATGAGGTTTTCTTTCGACCACAATGATAGCAAAGTGACATAATTCTATACCTCTGATAATTAAAAACCAACCAATGAATACTGGAATTATGACGACATTGGAACCCTATCAGACACAGATTCTGAAATTGAGGGCCTGAGAACTGGTGCTAGGGATAAGATAACTGTCTTCCTTAATTTGTAACCTGCTGGAAGAGTTGCCACTTATGGTCTTGACGCTTTTCAGGACATGGCGAGGTATAGATTGAAGTATGCGTTGGCAGAGACTGCCAATACCTGCAGTAACTCAGGCAGATTGGAAGATTTTGTCTGACATGACCAGCGGCTGGCTCAAAGACTGTGGTTTGAAGTATTTGTCGAACTCGAATAGCAGGGTCGAAGCAGTGGATTTGGCCTGACATAGCGGCTCCGGGAGACTGACTATGCTCTGTGAAGTTTAGACGGGGTGGTGGAATGGGAGTGTTGAGCAGCCAGTTACCATCTCTCAAAATGAAGAAGCTTCCCTGATTGACTGCAAGTTCAGCAGCAAGTCAATCCCGCCATGCAAACAAGGCCTTCAGAACTCGTTTTATCTATAGTCAATAATGACACTTGTATATTTTGTTGCGCGGTCTACACTTTAGTTGTCGTTCCCCGAAGGAAATGTAATCATCTGCCATTGGCCAAGCCATGAACTATTTGGGTCGGGAGGCCAGCATCAGCCATGAGAATCTTCAATCCTTTGTTTATTGTCATTACCACTGTTCTGTTGATGGCATCTCCAGGTACTGTTGGTCAAAGAAGTCGAACACCACCACCTCTACCTGAAGGTGAAGGCAGAGATCTGGTGATAACGGCCTGCGTTAGCTGTCATTCCACAGCAAGCATAAGTCGCACGGCAGGTTATGACAGCCCTGAGGAATGGCGGCGAGTATTCTCAACCATGATTGAACTGAATGATGCCCAAGCGAACACCATTGCCAGATATCTTGCCCAACACTTCCCGGAAGATGAATCGCGGCGACCGACTTTGATCGATGGTGACACAGATATCGAGATTATTGAATGGACCGTTCCCACCCTTGGCCAACGTTCCCGTGATCCGATAGAGGCACCCGATGGCTCAATCTGGTGGACAGGCATGTGGGCCAGCCTAGCTGGCCGCCTGGATCCCGAAACTGGCATGATGGAGGAATACAAACTGCCACCTGCCTCTCGACCACATACGATTGTTCCCGATGCCGAGGGCAACATATGGTATACAGGCAACAGTAATGCCACGGTGGGCAGGCTGGACCCCAAGACTGGGCTGGTTACCGAATACCAGACCGAAGCCCAAGATCCACACTCGGCGGTATTTCATCCTAATGGCAATCTATATTTTACGGCACAGGGTGCTGCCATGTTGGGCAGACTCAATCCTGCTAATGGTGACATGAAAGAAATCAACGTAGAACCCCGACCATATGGCATCAAGGTGGACAGTAAAGGTACAGTGTGGGTGGCCTTTAATGGCACCAACATGATTGGTGCAATGAATCCTGATTCCATGGTCATTAACTACTTTGAAATACCTGATGAACGTTCCCGGATTCGGCGGTTGGACGTGGATAGTAACGACATTATATGGTTCGTAAACTCCACTATGGGCAAGATCGGTCGACTGGATCCGATCACTGGTGAAATTGCCCAATGGGATTCGCCCAGTGGTCCCGACTCCCACCCTTATTCGATTGCAGTGATTGATGATGTGATTTGGTACAATGAGTCAGGAATGCGACCCGATGCTCTGGTGCGTTTCAATCCGGTCACTGAGTCCTTCCAGAGTTGGGCTATCCCCTCCGGTGTTGGCATTATTCGGCACAACTGGGTCACCAAAGATGGCAACCTGTTGATCCATCAAAGTAGCTCCAACCAGATAGGTCTGGTCAAAATCAATTAACCCTATTTGGTTTGTTAAGTTAGCCTGTGCAACATTCTGTGCTTACTATGGCAAATTTGCTGAGCTTTCTTTATCTGAACTTCAGGACTGACAAGCTGATTGGCCCAGCCATTTTGCTATTGATGCTGACGTTGCAGACGGGATGCATAACCGCAACAAACCCTGACCCGCTTGAACCAATAAATCGGCCCATTCAGTCCTTTAATAATATGGCTGACCGGGTGTTGGTTCGACCGCTAGCACAGGCTTATCAAATAATTACGCCAGAGCTTGCAGAACAGGCTGTCATCCGTATGTTCCGTAATCTTGCCGAATTGACCAATGCCAGCAATCAGTTACTACAGGGCAAGCCTCAGATGGCACTGAATGATCTGGCCCGGTTCCTGGTTAATTCCACATTGGGTCTTGGGGGTTTATTTGATCCGGCAACTGAGCTTGGTTTGCAGCCTCATCTTGAGGATTTCGGGCAGACTCTGGGGGTATGGGGGATACCGCAAGGACCTTATCTGGTGTTACCGTTTCGCGGACCTGCCACGCTCCGTAACCTCGTGGGCGGTTTTTCAGATCAATTCACCTTGCTGCCGCTGGAGATTGGTCATGTGCCTACTCGCAATAATCTATTTCTTTTCCAGATAGTCAGTCTTCGCTCCCAAGCACCCATGCGCTTTCCCGATGGTATTGACCCTTATCTATTATTAAGGGATGGTTTTCTGCGACGTCAGCAGGGTTTGCTGAGTGATCAGATTAACCCGTTTACCTCTCAGTTACCAATTGGACTGCTCAATCAGCCTGCCAGTAGACAGTAGCACATTACAGTATTTAATTTACCGGACAGTAAAAAATAAGCCGTAGTTAACTTTGTCGGTATCTGCAGGGCTCGCAAGCTATGTTGGCTTTGACTGAAGGGCAATTTGAGTATTGCATCTAGGCTTGAAGACCAGAATCAAATTTCCAGTACTTGCTCTATATCTGCTGGTAATTCAGGTTTGCGGGTTAGCAGAGATACGCCAACGAACAATACCATGGAACTGAGGAATGCCACCAATGGTCCAGAAATTCCATAGGGAAATGTAATCCCGGCCATTTGCACCGCAATATTGATAGTAAGAGCAGCAAAGATTGCGGTAACTGCGCCAGCTACATTCGCTCCACGCCAGTTCAGACCGACAGCGACCACTGGAAAAATTGATGCTGCAAAGGTTCCCCAGCCAAAAGCTCCCAACAAGCCCACCAGAGTTGCGTCCCGAAAATGTGAATACAGGGCAAAACCAGCGGCCGCTAAGGCCAATAGCACGGTGACCACCCGTGCCCACATCAGTTCATTATTAAGGCTATGTCCGCGTATCGCCTTAGGAATATCGTGAATGATGGCAGCGGTGCCTATGTTAAGAAAGGCATCGGAGGTGGACATGATAGCGGCGAATAGACCGGCGAAAACGATTCCTGCCAGCAGCGGGTTGGCAAACACAGACAGAAAAACTGAGGCAGCATCGTCAGGCAGATTCAGAGGCGGGATGATACCGTCAATGACGGCTGCACGCATGACCACCCCAATAGAAATCCACAGCAGAGCTGCCATGACGTATCCAAACAACGACATGGGTAAAATGATTCGGTTGTCGGTCATGTTGCGATTCATCATCATTTTGGTAATCAGATGGGGTTGCCCGGCCAGTCCCAGCCCAAAGACGAAGGCCCAGCCCAAAGCTATCATCATGCCGCCAGCACCAAAGGGCATGATTGCCTCGCCGTCATCAGCCAAAATTATGGCTGTTGCTTCCTGTATGCCGCCATCGAATACCGAGGTTGCGGTAAAAAGGATGAGCGTTCCTGCCACCATCATGATGGCTCCCTGCACCACATCCGTATAGACCGAGGCTATGATGCCTCCTGTTACGCAATAGAAAATCAGTACCGCCGAGGAGATGACTACGCTGGTCACCAGACCGATGTTGGCGAAGGTTTCGGTGCCCGACAGGATGGCTTGCATCACAACTGCCATTGCCAGTATCTGAGTTGCGAGATAACCCATGACACCCAAAACGATAGTGATAGCAATGAGCAGACGCACCATCTCACTGTTGTATCGGGCCGCCACCACATCCGGTAGAGACAGACAGTCCCGAAGTTCTGCAATCATCCTTATGGGTTTGGCAACCAGAAAAAAGCCAAGAGAAAAGCCAATGGACGAAATGATTACCATCCAGAAGGAACTGACACCGATTGAATAGACCAGTCCCGGTCCACCGACAAAGCCGAAGCCACTGAGCGAGCTGGAGAAGAGTGCCAGGGCTACTACAATGGGTCCCAGACCGCGACCAGCGATAAAGAAGTCGCTGCTGTTTTGCGTGCGTTTCATGGCCCACAGGCCAGTAAGCACGCAAAAGCTCATGTAGGCGATCAGGGCACTGACTATGATTTCCTGACGATAAGCTTCCATCAGGTTAGTGCGTTGCTTTGGATTGAGATGATTCGGCTCGGGTTTCCTTTAACAGCCGATTGAATCTAGCCGCATCCTCTTCGGTATAGATAAAGTGATGAAACCCAATGGTATAAATCAGGATGAGGGGTACTGCACTGAGCCAGTGGCCATACACCAGCCAAGCAGTAGCGATGGGGAACCCCATAAAGTAATTGGTTTCGCCAGTTACAATGAAGTTCTGGTGATGCGTAAATATTTGCCACCAGACCAGCCACATGGACAAAAGGCTAAGTCCCATACATAGATAAAACGTTGTAGTCCGATAACGTTTGGCAACTCCCAGCACGCAGAGCGAAACCACCAGCAGATAAAACAGGCCCTGAAATAAAAATCCATAAATGCCAATATGCTGCTGACGCAGGGAAGCATCACCGCCAATCTGCATACCAGGATTTACAGGATGCGGCATTCCTGCCGGATTGGGCACGCTGTCTGCCAGCATGATGGCCACCAGCAACACACTCATCAGCACCGCACTGGCGAATATCAAGAGGATGGTTAATCTAAGCATTCGGTTCTCTCTTTTCGGGTTTAGACTTTTGATTAGGTATTCGAGTTAAGCATAAACAGACCCTGCATCAGAGTCCAGTTCGCTGAACTGGCCCATGAACAATGTGTTCATCGGCAGACAAACTCGGGACTGGTATGATTTTCAGACTTGACA
The DNA here is from genome assembly GCA_026710425.1 of Gammaproteobacteria bacterium. GTDB lineage: Bacteria > Pseudomonadota > Gammaproteobacteria > Pseudomonadales > Pseudohongiellaceae > UBA9145. The sequence continues at coordinate 5,181 of JAPORB010000191.1, read as the reverse complement.
ATTAAACCTTTACAGTTCATTTTAACTTTTTTTGAGTAGCTCCTATATTCAATTGGCTTGATTCGCCTGTTATGCTGAATGTTAAAAGTGTAATGATTGCGATTCTGAATGGTGTCAGTTACTTAGTGATCTGTAGCAGTTGTCGCAATAGGCTCTGAGAATGCCGCACAGGCTTGAAATTAGGATTTTGCAATAAAGTAACAATAGAAAAACAAGAGGAATATCGTGTCATGATAACTACACCAAGCAGTAACTATTTGAGTCGATTTGACTTCAAGCTGAGCCTTGCTGCATGGGCTTTGGCCCATTTATCCTTATCGGCTCTTGCCCAGCCTGGTGCCATAACTCCGCCAGATCATGCCGAACAGCCCCCGATAAATAATTTGCCTAATCCCTATGAAACGCAGCGGGATTTTGGCACTTTGCCTGATAATCGACGCTGGGGCTCGGTTAGTGCAGTCAATGTTGACATTGATGGCGTACACATTTGGGCAGGCGATCGCTGTGGTGTCAACTCCTGTGCACTGTTTCCTGAGATTGATCCAATTGTGAAACTTGATCCTGAGGGGAATGTCGTTTCGTCCCTTGGTGCTGGACAAATCATTTGGCCTCATGGCATTGATGTGGATGCCGATGGCAATATCTGGATTGCCGATGCGCGTCTTGCCAATAGTGCAGAAACTGAGGCCAACCCGGCAGCGAAAGATCATGGCAGTGCTGTGCTCAAGTTCAGTCCGGAAGGGGAGTTGTTGCTGGTGATTGGAACACCGGGTGAAATGGGTGACCCTCCAACTCATCTTACTGAGCCAAATGATGTGTTGGTTGCGCCCAACGGACGTATCTTTATTGGCGAGACTCATAGCGCACAGTTTCAGAACTCTCCCGGACCGGAATCAAAGAGTCGTATCACCATCTGGGAACCTGATGGCACCTTTGTGGGACATTTTGGTGAGTGGGGCCAAGATGATGGTCAGTTCAGGGCACCACATTCTCTGGCCATGGACTCCCAAGGGAGATTATTCGTTGCCGACCGGGGTAACAACCGGATTCAGATTTTTACCCAGGACGGAGAGCATGTGGATACCTGGTACCAGTTTAGTCGCAACAGTGGCATATTCATTGATCGCAACACGGACTGGCTGTATGCCATAGATTCCGAGTCCGACCCGAACTACAATCCTGGCGGCTGGCGAAAGGGCTTACGCGTTGGAAGTGCTGAAACTGGTGAAGTATTCTATTTTGTGCCTGAGCACATGTCTGAACGCAACTCAGGCATGGGCGGCATTGGCTCCATGGGAGAAGGAGTGACTGTTGATTTGGCTGGTAATGTGTATGCTGGTGAGGTTGGACCTATTCGTGGTGTCACGAAATTTATACCCAGACTGATTCCCTGATGCGTTTACAAATAACCTTGATCAGTTTATGATAAATCCTAACAACCTCAGGTTTATATTAGTAAGTTCTTGTTAATTTATCGCAAGCAATTTAGAACTATTTTATCCGTGATGTGCATGATGCCATGAGAGTAGTAAGTGCATACTAGGAGAGATCAAGGGAAGACGTTTATGATTACTAAGCTGACTATCTTTACGGTTCGCAAGGTTGCAGTTCTTCATGCATGGCAAGCCACAATCAAGGCTTGTGCTGTGCTGCTGTTGCTGTTTCCGCTGCAACTAGCCAGTGCACAGACTCAGGTCAGGGTGAGTACGCCTCTCGGAGATTTTGTACTCGAACTCTATGACAAAGAGACTCCGGTCACTGTCGAAAATTTTCTGAATTATGTCAACAGCGGGAGATACAATGGTACATTTATCCATCGTACAGAACCAGACTTTGTCATTCAGGGTGGGTGGCGAACTTATCAGCCAGAAACAAATACCTTTCCAGAGATCAACATTGATCCGGAAATTGTCAACGAACCTGGAATTTCCAATGTCAGGGGCACGATTGCTATGGCCAAAGTTGCTAACAATCCAGACAGTGCCACCAGCCAATGGTTTATAAATCTGTCTGATAATATCAATCTTGATACTAATAACGGCGGTTTCACTGTTTTCGGCCGAGTAATTGGTGAAGGTATGGCGATAGTGGATACCATTGCTAATTTACCGGCTCAACAAATTCTGTCTGGCACAAATTTCCCGGTACCCTTGATCGACTATGATGGCGGCTCATTGCAGGCATCCAATTTCGTGACCGTTGAGATGAGTGTAGTAAAGGAAACTGCTCCCAACGTTTACGACCCTGTGAGTGGACTGCTCAACCTCAAGATTGATGCGGGAAGCTTGGGTATTGCCGCAGCATCATTTACCATCGAATCACAGGAACCGGAAGTTGTGATCAAGGGATTGTCTGAGTCTCTGATGTTGCTTCCGGAAGCCGGACCGGGTTTTGCCACACTTGATGTGGTCACCGGACAGCTGGTGATCCCTGAGCTGATAGTGGATGGCAACGTGGCCTATCGCAATGTGGTATTTATGCTAACTGATATCGGCCAGTTGCTCTTTACGCTTCTATCCAACGAGTGAGGAATCAGGGATACTCTTATATCATTCTGATAGTGATTTAAACAGTCAGGTACTCTAGCCCCGTCGACGACAGGCCGGTCAGGTTGATATTGGCCAGATTCAATTCGTGCTCGGCCACCAGCCTGCTCAGTTCGAGTGCAGATAGTTCACCGTTGTCAATTCTGCTACTCCATTCATCAATCAAGTCTTTGGGGGCTTCCTCGCCAGTTAACGCAGTATAGAAGTGACCGACAATGTGTGCGCCATCATGATCTGATTCAAAAATCATTTCGAGGGTGTACCGCAGCAAGGAATCAAAGCTCATGCCATTGTCGACCATACCCAGTATCCTTCCTACAAGATCCGCCCTAAGCAGACCTTCGGTCCCCCAAAAGGCACCAAGCACCCTTGCAGCGATTCCGGCATTGCCGTCAATATCAAAAGCAAGATAAATATCGGAAAATCCAAGTCGCTCCACGCTTGTTAGTTCGTCAGTACCGGTTTCTGTTGCACTACTTCTCGCAACCACGGTGAGTCTGTCTCCATCTACTGAGACTGCGTACTCGTTCCTGCTGTCATTGTAAAGAGCGAAGTCCAATCCTTCGCTGCCGACCAATTTGTCCGAACCATCGCCACCGCGCAATTGATCATCTCCAATACCGCCATCCAGCCAATCGTTTCCGCTCCATCCGTCCAGTTCATCGTTACCTGCTCCTCCAGTCAGATTGTCATTTCCTTGTTGACCATAGATTCTGTCGTCTCCGTCATTACCGCGGATCTTATTATCTAGAGAATTGCCCACCAGCAGGTCGGCATGAGACGAGCCAACTAGATCCTCTATCTCGCTACCGAAGTTGACAGTGATCTGGCCTGGAGAGGTAATCATGGTTGATTTGCCAGAGTGTGAATTAAATCCCTGATAGCCGGGCTCCAGATAGATTGTAACTGCCCAAGGGGAGGCTGAGGCATCAATGGTATCTTCACCACCACCGCCATCCCAGATAAAATTTGCGGATTCAGGATCATAAATATAGGTATTGTCACCAGTGCGTGACTTCTTGCTTGGTCCGTAGAGATAATGCAGGGCTGCTATGTCGAGTTCGCTAAAAGTGAGCTTGTATTCATCTGGTGTCTGGGTATAGGACATCATACTCCAGCGGGCATGGTCTTCGGAGCCTTGCAGATAGGGTGGGTCTCCAATGTTCCCATTAGCATCCGGTTCGTCAAAAGGGTGTTTCAATCCTAGCGCATGGCCTAATTCGTGAACCAGTACTTTTGCACCATGGGTGCCATGATTCAATGTGGCGTTTGAGTCAGAGTCATTAAGGAGAATATCAGAGCCCCGGCTGTTTTCGTCCGGATAACTTGCATAACCGGCAGTTGGCTGCTGATTCAAAGCAAAGGAAATCGTGTTCGGCTGATCTGGGTTGCTGGTTTGCACAACACTGACATTGATTATACCTTGAAGGTGATCCAACACTTTCAGGACGTTCAGTCGTTGTGTTGAGGTAAGTCGTCGGTAGCCAATGGTATCGTTATAATAATCTGGGTTTGATACGATGTAATTTGGCGGGCTCGCAGGAAAGGCATACTTGAAAACTTTCTCATCACCCAATAGTCTCAAGTAATTGGATCCATTGGAATTTGCAGGGAGCAATGCGTTGATCCAGTAGGGTAAAGGTTTAGTATCGCCAATAAAGGAAATGTTTTCAATATAATGCGGAATTTTTGCAAATGATACAGAAACTATTGCTGTGTCGTTGCCGGAAGAATCCAAAATGTATTCTTCCAGGTCCCGAATGTGGTAGATGTCGTCACCGTTACCCCCATAGAGATTGTCTTGGCCAAAGCCGCCACTGAGTACATCGTCACCATCGTTTCCATACAAGTTATCATTGCCGATGCCCCCACTGATTTCATCGTCATTATCACCACCATGTAAATCATCATTACCACTGCCACCTTCGATGTAATCATCTCCTTCGCCACCATTTAAATAATCATTACCACTACCACCATCAATTTGATCATCTCCTTCCCTAGCCCAGACTCTGTCGTCACCGTCTCCCCCAAAAATCCGATCGTTTCCAGTTTTGCCGCCGATCAAGTCATTGCCCATACCCCCATAAGCGATAAGATTGCCGGAACTAGCATAATAACGATCATCACCTTCACTGTTGTATAAAGCATTGATCCAGTCATCACCATCACCTCCAGACACATTGTCTGTGCCATCACCCGAAATTAATCGATCATTTCCATCTCCGCCCTCAATATAGTCATTTCCTTCGCCACCATGTAAATAATCATTACCACTACCACCATCAATTTGATCATCTCCATCCCAACCATGGATAGTATCATTGCCGACTTCACCATAAAGTCTATCATTACCTCTTTTGCCGCCAATAAGGTCATTGCCAATTCCCCCATATGCAATCAAACTACCACTGTAAACATAATAACGATCCTCCTCTTCCTCATTGAAGAAAGCATTAATCCAATCATCACCCTCTCTGCCATATATAGTATCGTTGCCGTCTCCTGAGCGAAACTGGTCGTTTTCAGGAGTACCATTCAGTATTTCAGAGTCATCGTCGCCGGTAATTTCAGCCATTAATTTTAATCACCTGTATTATATTCCCCAATGGTATGAATTCACTTCAATATAGTT
>JAPORB010000121.1 GCA_026710425.1 Gammaproteobacteria bacterium | reverse complement strand
TGGTGATTGATCTTGGTAAAGAGATTTTCATTCTGGAGTTCAAGGTGGTGGAAAGCCAGCTTGAGGTAGAGGCTAAACTGACAGCTGCCTTCGATCAGATGCGAAAAAAAGGCTATGCAAATAAATATCGGGGTAAAGCAGTTCATCTGATTGCTGTAGTTTGTGGCCGCGAGGCACGCAATTTACTGGAAATCAGGTCAGAGCTGGTATGAGTGAATTGGCACCTGAACTACAACATCCTCTTGGTCGCTGTTTTAGGCGGCCAACAAGACTAAATATAAATTTTCCCATGCAAAATTATCCTTCTTGCTTTGCAGGGTTATCATGCCGCCTAGCCGTGACCTCGGCCATGACAGAAATGGCAATTTCTGCCGGTGTCTTGCTACCGATCTGAAACCCGATTGGGGCATGCAGGAGATCAATCTCTTCCTTATCAAGTCCCAGTTCGGGCAAACGCTGCCGACGTGCTGCCGACGTGCGCTCTGATCCCATGGCACCTACATAGAATGCTTCTGTTTTCAGGGCCTCCATAAGGGCCATGTCATCCACACGTGGATCATGGGCCAAAGCAATGATACCACTATAGGGATTATTGAAACGTTCACGCACCACATCATCCGGCAGTCGTGATGTTTTCTCTACACCTTCCACATACCAGTTGTCCAAGTAGCTTGGGCGCGGATCACATAAAGTCACATCATATTCTAATGCCAGTGCCATTTCCGCTACGAACTTGGCAACATCACCAGCTCCTAGCAACAGCAACCGATACATTGGACTGAGGCTATGCACCATGACACTGCTCTCGATAACTACAGCATCAGTAGTACTGTGTTCTGCGACGCTTATTACACCACTGTCCAGATTCACTCTGCGACTGACCTTGGTATGCTTTTCCAGATCCTCCTGCAAGCGACTGAATGCTTTACGGTTATCCTCGGTAGGAGCGATAAACTCCAGCAGTACATGCAACTGACCACCGCAAGGTAATTTAAGCCTAGCCTGTTCTTCTGCCGTTATACCATATCTGACCACAAAGGGTTTGCTGCCCTCATCGTCAAACCGGGATTTTAGACTGCCATCCTGTAGCTGCTTCAGAAAATCTTCTTCAATACAACCCCCAGAGATGGATCCCACCAGCTCTCCTTTTAGCGTACAAGCCATCATGGCCCCAATAGGTCTTGGTGAAGATCCCCAAGTCTTGAGAATGGTACAGAGCCAGACCGAAAGGCCTGACTCTAGCCAAGAAGTAACCTGATTGACTATCTGTTGCTGACTACTTTGCATGGAAGTCTCTGACTGCGTGATGGTTTGATCAAAGCTATTTTAACCGAAATTGCTTTTACATGGTGAGGGTTTTCCAGGTTCCACGACGGAACACCAGCACACCAGTTACACAGCTAAGTATCTCGGCACAGAACTCTGCCCAAAACACTCCCGAGGGTCCCAATCCTAGAGACAGTGCCAGAATATAGGCCAGTGGAACTTGCACAAGCCAGAAACAAAGGATATTGATGTAAGTTGGTGTCAGGGTATCTCCGGCCCCGTTAAATGCCTGGATGACTGCCATGCCAAACCCCCAGCCCACATAGCCTAAGGCAAAAATCCGCAGACAGTCCAGAGCATAACCGATCACTTCTTGATCATCAGAGAACAGACCCGAAAGTGGTCGGGTAAACAGCAAGATCAGGACCGCTGCCACTGCCATATAGGCGGTATTATACTGAGCAATTTTCCAAGTGGTCTTTTCAGCCCGCTCGATCAGACCGGCACCCAGATTCTGTCCCATCAGCGTTGCAGCAGCATTACTGAGTCCCCAGGCTGGCAGAACGCTGAACATTATAATGCGTACGGCAATGGTGTAACCCGCCACGGCTTGACTACCAAAGCTAGACACAATTTGCATCAGAAAAACCCAACTGGCCGTGGCCACCAGAAACTGAGCTATTCCGCCCAGCGAGATTCGCAACAGCGAAAGAGCGACCTTAAGTCGTATGCCCATCTCATTGGCATGCAATTGAATCCGGCCATGGGTACCAAGCAGGAAATACAAACCATAAAGAACCCCGATGCTACGTCCGATGTTGGTGGCCAAGCCAGCACCAGTGACACCAAGTTCGGGGAAGGGTCCCACGCCATAGATTAGACAGGGGTCAAGGATAATGTTGATGCCATTTGCCAGCCACAAGGCTCGCATGGCAATAGTGGCATCACCAACACCACGAAAGACTGCGTTGATGAGAAAAAGAAATACTATGTTGAAACAACCACCAAACATAAGCCGGGTGTAATTCCGCCCGATGTTCACCACACTTTGCTCGGCTCCCATGAGCAGCAGGATTTCCTCAGCAAAGAAAATTCCGATCAATCCAATCACAACTGAAACAATCAAGCCTATCCACATTACCTGTCCAGCAGCTACCGCTGCCGCCTGTGGATTCTTTTCCCCGATGCGGCGTGCCACCATGGCGGTAGCTCCCATGGAAAGGCCCATGGCTATGGCATATAACAAGGTAATGACTGCCTCTGTAAGTCCAACTACTGCTACAGCTTCGGTGCCAAGTCCTGACACGAAGAAGATGTCGACAATGGCGAACACGGATTCCATAGCCATTTCCAGGATCATGGGAATCGCCAGCAGTACGGTAACTCGGCCAATAGAACCTTGCGTGTAGTCTATGTCTGAATTGCCTACAACAGCCTGCTTGAATAGAACCCAGCCATTTCTGATTTTCGCTTTGGTTATCATGACTAACATTTCTACAGGCTAGCTTGACAGCACAATGTCTAGGATCCGGTGGTTATGTTTGCAAGTGAAAGCCAGACCTTACCGTCAGTGACAGATACTGACAGTGGCTCAGTAAGCAAAGATACTGCAACATTGACCCTGTTGCACATTATCAGGGTTGACTGGACGAGCAGGTCAAGGATGAGCATTGCAGCTAGACAATTGCGAAGTGCCATAGACTGGGCAGGTGCTGCAGACCGATGCTGTGTCAGATCGGTAATTGAATAAATTGAGGCATTTCTGTGCTTGAGTATCCCTGTATCTGTTGCCTTCCATAATGCCTGAATGGTTCTTTTTGCCTGAACTGCTGTTCTTGAAGCAGCAGGGAAGTCATCAAGATTATTCTACAAAAAATTTGTTGATTATGCGCGGGAAATATTTGAGATTTCTAACGAGAAGGTTTCATTGGATCAACCCACTAACAGTTTTTTACAACTATGGACAGCAAGGCTTTCATAACAAAACGGAGATCAGTATTGGATTGATTTTGGCTAGTCTGTAACATTAATTGACCGATGTAACAGACCTACTCCATAAAATGAGAATGATTCTGTACCAAAGCAGTCAATGATCAGACTGTGATATCAGTGACCAATGCAATCACCGACCAGTATTGCTTAGCTTGTACAAAAAATCTTCAGATTGTAATAGCTCTTTGTCAATCTTTATTAGGAAGTTACACTATTCCAGAGTCCTTGATTTACCTTTGTCCGATAACCGTATAAATTGATTCATTAGTTTATCCATCATTACCACAGCAATACCCAGATGTTCCGGTTTGCTGCCAGGTTTGCTCAAAAGTAATAAAATCAAGGCAAAGAATCTCTGAGAGCAACCAGAATCAACTTACTGAATGTCTGAATCATTCAGATTTAAAGTACTAAATTGATTCAGCCAAGTGATTAGATGACGATTGGTGGTTCCGCTGACACGAGTGTGTTCCGCCAAATGTACAATCGGAATACCGCACCTCCAAGCTAGTTTATGCAGATCCTGAATCCAGATTGAACCGAACAACCAGCGAATGGCCTCAGCAACCTCACCATCAAGTTCGGGTGGAGTCAATAATGCCTCACGCAGCATACTCCCGGTGACACGGCGACGCATACCTGCACAGTGCCGCTTCAACATGGAGTCAACAAGGATGTCAGCATTTGAAGCCGCCGTTGGGGCAACCAAGTTTTTGGGGTTGGCTGCAAAATACTCTGCGGCAGCAATGAGCGGTGGAGATTGCCATTGGTTCATTGTTTGGTTCATTGTTTGGATCCTTGTTTAGTGCCTTATGGGATCTCAGTGATCAAAGCATTGCGAACAATTTCAGTCAATGTGACCTCGTCCCACTCCATTACAGGTTCTATCAACGGCTTGATTGTTCGTTTGGACCAGCCTGTGGGGAGTTGGGAGAGAAGTGTTGCAGCTTCAACGCACTGCACTGGCGATAGAGCTAATTTAGCCTTAGAAAAGACATTCGGTTCCGCATCAATGGCATAAGCCAAATCGTAGATATCCCTTACCTCCACGGAACCTGTTGCATGGAGCCGATGGCGGAGCTTCTTTGCCAATATTTCAGCACTAGACTGCAGACCTAGTGGAACAATGCCCGGAAGAACTCCATCAACCTCTCTTTCAAATATAAAGGTATGGGGCAACATTGTAACTTCAATACCTCCAATCTCACAGTAAAGAGCCATATACTCCATCCAAGTCCTTTGTGGATCGGCTCCAGCTCGCTCGATTAGCAGATTCTCAATCTCTTTGCCAGAATTGCGATGGGTATGGGCGAAAACATCGCTTTCACAAAACATATCCACATCACATGATGCCCGGTGTCCCCATCTTGCCTGCAGAACAGTACCACCCCCCATCGACAGGGACTCCAGGTCGAAATGAGCTAGCAGTATACTGACAACCGATTTGGTAATGTTTTGAAGCTTTACAGGAAAATGTAACATATCATCGGATTATAGAGTTAAAGTAACGAAAAGGCACTTAAAATCATGATGGCTCTCGATATAAAACAGGATGAGTTTTTCGCAAATCTAACATGCATAATTCGGGCTAAGGGTCAGTGCGAACTGCGCTGATAGTGGTAAAAAATATCACAGGAGGATCAACATGGGTCAAAAGATGATAGCGGTTATGGACAAAATTTGTGAAAAGCATAACCCGTGTGGATGGATAGATTATAAGTCCAGAATTGAATGGAATCTGATAGATGCCATCCTGGAAGACTTGGTAGAAGAGGCAATGACTAATGGTCAGATACTAATCGCAGGAAATTCAGGATTTACGAAATCGAAATATCCTCTTGAAGAAAAGGATATTCAGGCAAACAGGAATACCATTCTGCACACTAACTTGGAATATGCTCAGTCGATAAAACTGGTAACTTTGAATTTGGTATCTCCTGAAACGGACCTCGAAGATTTAATCGGAATTCTTGAAAAAGCCAACTGTCTTGATTCAGACAGTAAAAGGGAATTTCTAATCCAGTCTTTTCAGGGATCCTTTCAGTTTCGAGAACACTGCATACAGGCCATAGTAAAAAGAGAGTTGAGTATCACTGACAATCAAATGATAAGATGCCAGTTAGACCGAAAGGAGCGAAATATTTTATTACAATCAGTGAGAAAGAACCTTACTTCAGAGAGAGCAAGCAGGATAATTGAAGATGCAAGGCAAGAGTATAATCTAAAATTATTAGCAAGGAAATCAGCTAGAGCTAACATTAGGACAATAGCGATCAAATATGCGTTGACTAGAAAGGGCATAGCATATGTAGAATATGGAAGGTTAAAGAGATGGGTGATGAGGGTCACTTCATTCTTAAATCCAACTTGGTTTATTTTTGGTGCAATAGCCGGGGCAAAGCCTTTTTTGGAAAGCTTTATTGAAGGTGGGAGTTGGCTATACACTTTGTCTCAGAGAATTTTCGAGTTTGTTCAAAGCTCTGGAACTCTGGGATAGGCTCTCAGTAGTCGATTTAAATCTATTAAGTCTCAAAAGGCATATACAGAGGTCGGGTATCTGACAGCGTGTCGTTCTGTCAGACTATAGTTCTCCCTTAAAGCAACTCGAAACTACCACTACTAACAGAATGAAATTTTGGGAACCATTGGAGACAAATTGGATGAATTAATTACTTCTGGGTTATTTCGGGCTCAGACAAGAGGCAGTATATCCGATCGCCTCTGAGACTCCAGTTCCAGCAAAAATGCTTTGGTTTCAAGACCGCCCCCGAACCCAGTTAATCTTCCATTACTGCCGATGACCCGGTGGCAGGGCACGATGACTGGTAAAGGGTTAACGCCATTGGCTGCTCCAACTGCACGAAATGCCTTAGGTCGACCTATATACTTGGCCAACTGTCCGTAACTCCAAGTCTCGCCATATGGAATTTCGATCAGAGCCTGCCAGACTGTTTTTTGAAATTCTGTTCCCCGCAAAGACAGTGCGAGTTCAAAGCCTTGACGCTCACCGGCAAAATACTGATCCAGTTGTTCTATGGCTTCGGTGAAAATTTCCCTGCTTACCTTCCAGGAATCCTCGTGACGTCTGACCATGGATCCGTCGGGAAATCCCAACCATTGAATTGACTTACCATCACCAGCCAGTAGCAGACTACCGATGGGACTATCATAGTAACAATAGTATGTTGTCATAATTGAGGTCTCATGAATCCTCCATGGATCCTATTCCTTTTTAGCACTTCAAATCCCATATTTATATTTATGATATCAAAATTTTCGACAAGTCACATCCTGTTTTTCATTTGATGGAGCACTGGGAAAACCACCCAAAAATAGTATTCAACCGAATGGCTGCTACTTTAAATTAAGCAACCAAATCTAACCCGGCTAGTCAGATAACACCAACTCCTTTGCTTAGCCTGCTACACAAATCCGATAATTCTGGCCTATAAAACCTCATATTGCTCAAATTGCAAATTCATAAGCCAAATTCAGTTGACTCTTTTTCTGTCTTCCTGATAACTACGCCAAAGCAGAATACCGGCATAGGCGCGCCAGGGCTGCCAAGCTTCGGCCTTTCGCAACAGCTGCTTGGGACTCAGAGTCTCACCTGGGGGAGCCGCCGCTCGCCGCAAAATCAAATCAGAATGCGGAAAGGCATTCGGATCATTGAGGGCGCGCATGGCAATGTACTGAGCAGTCCATTCTCCGATACCCTTAACAGTACAGATGGTGTTTACAAATTCTTCAGTATTAACATCTCCATGGATTCGCAACTTTTTGTTGCATAGCATCAAGGCTACGGTTCTTATAGCCTCAATGCGTTGACCAACAATCCCTAGACCTGCCAAGTCAGCATCAACCAGTTGCTCTGACTCTGGGAAAGTGTAGTCGAGACCATCCACCTTCGGATAAGTTATTCTTCCTCGTACGCCCTTTTCCCTCACACCTTCAAATTCTTCCGCTCCAAACTGATACGGCTTTCCATGTCGCGCCGCCAGCCTCGCCACGAGCGTTGAGGCAGCCCTCACTGATACTTGTTGTCCGAGAATGGCCCGGACCGCAACTTCAAAACCGCTCCAACACCCCGGTACTCGCAGACCGGGGAATCTTTTAATTCGATGCTTGAGAAAGCTGTCCGATGCCAGGCTGGTATCAATTCGATTGCTATCAGCAAGCAGATCAAACAGAGCCCGAAACCTATTGATAATTAAGTTCTGCTTACTGAATTGCGGATAAAAGATACGCAACTTGACTGTATTATTCTCCTTGCTGAAACATGCAAGGGCATGCCCTTGAATTCCATTGAGTTCAAAGGTGCGAGCATAACTGTCCTCGGTAACTTGCTCCACCCCGGGGATGGCACGGTAAGCAAGGAAGTTTAAAAGTGACTGCCAGTCGAATGGTGGGCGGTAGGATAAGGTCAAGTCAAATTCACCCCGAGCGGACTGCTTTATTGGTTTATTCCTCACCTTTATTCTCGGCTATTTAGACGATTTATACAGAGTTGAAGATGGCATTGAATCTATGCACACAGTCAAAATCTGCTGCAAAGCAAATCTGTGTCGTTTTCATCTGAGTCTTATCAATCAGTTGCAAGACATGGAATATTTTCCAGAATACTCAATCCCAGACGGATGTTCTCGGCTACGACTCAGGTCGTCAACACAGGCAGAGCGAAACCAGCTATGGCTTACTTGTAAAGATGAGCCTTTTCTTTCTAGGATACTCGCACTGGATATATTGAGCGGCAATAAATTCCCATGGAAATAGCACACTTGAAAGATTGGCCACTGAACCAAGAATTGCATTCGTGCCGAGCTCATCTAATTCGTCTATATCTAGTTAAATCGGGATTATCATCATCAGAGTGAAGTTCACTATATTCGTTTACAAAGCAAAACTCTCAGTTTCGGATACCATTAACAGTTAAATTCTTCACCATATCCAATAGGATAACTAATCTTTCACAACTCCCTGGAACTAAAAACTTCAAAGTGCGCTGCTCAGAATAAGCAATGATGCGAATTCACAACATCTTGCATAATATATACAGGATCATTGCATTACCATATCGCTACTAGCATTAACCAAGCGGTATAGTCAGGTAGGATACTACAAGAGGCGAGTTCGAGAATGAAAATTAAAAGGAATTTATACCGCATCAATATTAACTCACACCGATTATGCATGATTTAATTCTTTACTCAAGATTTTTCATTTTAAGTATATCGTTGAAGTACTTTTCGAGTTTTTCTGTCATTCCATTCTTATCTAATAACAAGTCGTTGCGGATATCCTTTAATCGTAGGGGTTTTCTTTGTGATTCCGAATTCTTTTTATACCAACCTGGCCGTATTAAATCTAACCAGTATTCAGCAACTGAATCCCAGTCTGGCTGCTCATCTGCAGATGGATTTATGAGATTTTTTTGAGTTCGATTAGGTATTCAAGCTTCTTTTGATTATGCTCTTTACTAGTATAATTAATTAGATCTCCAAGAATGATTTCCATCTCTTCCAATGCTCGTTGCTTTTTACGCGGCAGCATCTTTCTCTCAAATGGAACTAGTGTTAAGTCAATCAAAAAATGACCGATGAACACGCTTCAGTTTAACTGGCTGCCTTGCTTATCAGAGCATATGAATGATTCCATCTATGCGACAAATATCCATTGACTTGACACTAG
>JAPORB010000033.1 GCA_026710425.1 Gammaproteobacteria bacterium | reverse complement strand
CTGCTTTCGAGGATAATTAGAGACAATACTTTCTCCCTTCACAGATTATGAAGCAACCTTCTGAGGTTGACTGGGGATGCATGTTACAATCGGAATGATTGTTATTATTACATTTCGCTTTACCTTTTGACTGCCTGCTAAGGCACAACTCTTGCCTATTGCAGTAAGATATCCACTGGCTTAATCTACTAACAAAATCAAACTGGGTAAATTGCTATGAAACTTTTCAGCTCTATTCTTTTTAGCCTGCAGTTGCTATCCCTGCTGTCAATCCCGGCCCTGGCACAGTCTGGTTTTTTAGGGCTCAAGGCAGAGGTAGTTCAGGGGGTTCATGCTCGTTCCAAAATGGTGCAGGAAATCGTTGACAGTTTGTTTTCTTTTTCGGAATTGGGCTTTCAGGAATTCGAGACTCAGTGCTACCTCACTTCCATCCTTGAAGCCAATGGTTTTGAGGTTGAGCAGGGCGTTTCCAGCATTCCCTCAGCTTGGTGGGCAAAATGGGGCAGTGGTGAGCCAGTCATTGCGCTGGGTTCCGATGTGGACGGCATTCCCCGAGCATCGCAAATGCCAGGGGTTGCTTATCGCCAACCCATGATCGAGGGGGCACCAGGCCATGGAGAGGGCCACAATTCAGGACAGGCCGTCAACATTGTTGCGGCCTTGGCAGTGAAAGAAATCATGGAGCGGGACAATCTACCCGGCACTCTGGTAATCTGGCCCGGTATTGCGGAGGAACTGCTTGGCACCAAAGCCTGGTATGCCAGAGATGGTTTATTTGAAGGCGTAGATGCCGTTTTGTTTACACACGTCTCCAGCGACCTAAGCGTCAGTTGGGGTCCAGCTCGCGGCACCGGTCTGGTCTCGGTGGAGTTTATGTTTGATGGCGTAGCCGCCCATGGTGCCGGTGACCCTTGGCAGGGTCGCAGTGCCCTGGATGCGGTGGAGCTGACTAACATCGCCTGGAATTTTCGGCGCGAACACCTGCACCCGCTGCAACGTTCTCATTATGTGATCAGTAACGGCGGCGACCAACCCAATGTGGTTCCCTCATATGCCAGTGTTTGGTATTTCATTCGCGAAATTACTGCCAACAACATTCGGGAAAACTTTGAAATTCTAAACAATATCGCCGAGGGTGCTGCGTTGATGACCGATACTGGTATGACCAGGCGCATAGTCGGTGCGGCCTATCCACGACACTTCAACAAACCTATCGCCGAAGCCATGTATGAAAACATTGAGCAGGTCGGAATGCCGTTATGGTCCGAAGATGATCAGACATTCGCTCGTGCCTTGCAAATGTTGATGGGCAATGAAGATCCAAAAGGTTTAGTCACAGAACTGTCCGGAATCGGCGAACCGCTGGCCAACCCGGTTTCAGGTGGATCTGATGATATTGGTGATGTGTCCTGGAACGTCCCAACGGTAACCTTGCGCTTTCCCTCCAATGTGCGTGGCTTGCAGGGGCATCACTGGTCCAGTGCCATGGCTATGGCCACGCCCATTGCCCACAAAGGTGCTGAGGCTGGTGCCAAGGTAATTGCCACTACCATGCTGGACCTGCTGCAAAATGACACATTGATTGATGAAGCCCAGGCTTATTTTGATGATGTGCAAACAGCGGATGAAAGCTATCAGTCTTTCATCGGCCCGGATGATCCGCCTGCTATTGAAAAGAACCTGGAAATCATGAACGAGTTCCGGCCTCAACTGGAGGCTCTATATTACGATCCTAGTCGGTACAACACCTACCTGGAGCAACTGGGAATCGACTATCCGCAATTGGAGGAGACCACTATTCAGCGCACGCGCTAATCTGACAGACTGGTTCCAAATGTAACTGAACTGTCGATCATAATCCTCGCTCTGCTAGCTCGTGCACTGATTAATGGAATCTCTCAGGGATCTATGATAAGTAACTTCCCAACAAAATCCTGTCCCTGGAATATAGAGCTGGTGACAGACTAAAACGCCTGAGGTCTAATCAATGAGTCTTGGTGAGTCAATTGTTAAAAGTTGTGAGGCATTAATCCAGGTAAGAACCCTGCTGTGCATACTTAACTCCGGCGAGTCTGGAATTTACAGGCTGATCAATGAAGACAAGGCGGAAAGTAAATAATGAGCATTCTGCAACCGCTCATTGGCATCGCTGCGGTGTTAAGTGCTGGCACCTTGATCGCACTGGCCGGAAGTCAGGGCAGTGTTATGTTGGGTCCCTTGCCAATTTTTGCACTGTGCGCCACTGTTGGAATACTGCTGCATTGGGTAGTGTTCATTCCTTCCTTTGTATGGCAGACAGAGCACTACTTTGATCTCACGGGTGGTCTCTCCTATCTGGCAACAGTTGGTCTTGCCTTACTGGCACACCCGACCATGGATATGCGCGGTCAATTGCTTTGTATGCTGGTAGCCATCTGGGCAGTGCGTTTAGGGAGCTTTCTGTTCTTACGAGTCAAGCGAACTGGCAGGGACCGCCGATTTGAGGAGATAAAGAAATGCTTTTCCCGTTTCGCCTTTACCTGGACTCTGGGTGGCGGATGGGTCTTTATTACCATGGCAGCTGCTTTGGCGGCGATTACCTCAGAGATACAAAAACCTCTGGGGTTGCTGGCCTGGGTTGGGCTGGCACTATGGATTACGGGCTTTGCGGTTGAAGTCATCGCTGATCACCAGAAAACCCGATTTCGTCGCAATCCTGAGAATACCGAGAGATTTATAAGTACTGGCCTGTGGTCACTCTCACGCCATCCCAATTACCTTGGCGAGATAGTACTTTGGCTCGGTATTACTGTCATTGCTCTGCCAGTGCTAAGTGGCTGGCAACTGCTAACGCTGATTTCGCCAGCATTTGTAGTGCTTCTGCTGGTAAAAGTCAGTGGTGTGCCGATGCTGGAATCCAGTGCCAGTAAACGCTGGGGACATGAGCCTGCGTTTCAGGACTACGTCAATAGTACGCCGGTGCTTTTTCCGAAAATAGTCTAGGTCCAACGGTGGGTAAAACTGCATTGTAACAAGACATTTTCACCTCGCAGAATATACCTTTCCCTTCGCCGAAAAGAGATATTACGAGAAAGTCGTTGCTGTAATTCTTTACTTTGGGCACTATATTTGGTTTAGGGAATTTCACACCAAGGTAAATGGGCTGAAAATTGCCAATAACAAGGAATGGGAATCCACTACCAAATTATTGTCGATTCTGTTGCGGAAAGGAGAATTAGACCACGTTTTGATGGAAATTTGTCCTGTTTGAGCCACAATACAAATCTTTCACTAGCCCACACTTAACACCTTGAGCGATTCATTATCTAATGCTCGGCATAAGGGTCGGGGTGCTCCATTTTGGCGAAAAACACTTGATTGGTTCAAGGAGGCTTCCGAGTCAGGCCAGTACACCCGTACGGGATTAGCTCGTCAGCTGTGCGAACTCACTAACTGGCTCAATCAGCGTGGATAGCTATGCCTAGCCCAAGCGAGCTAGATAATGCCCAAACTGGCCACGGATCTGAAAGCCAGCCCCAGGAAGCAGGTGACTGATTCCAGTGGTGAGCATGAGCCATACGGACCGATCCTCAAGCTGAGGTGTCCCCTCTAGGCACTGGCGAGGTCTCGATTGAGCCGGTCATGAAACCTGATATCTGTAACTAGTGTCAAGTCAATGGATATTTGTCGCATAGATGGAATCATTCATATGCTCTGATAAGCAAGGCAGCCAGTTAAACTGAAGCGTGTTCATCCGTCATTTTTTGATTGACTTAACACTAGTCTTCAATGAAGCATTGTTGGCATCCGCAGGTGAACCTGATAGAACGGGGTGGATAAGCCGGTGTATATTTGGGCTAGTGATAGGAGAATAATCCCTGACGCTGCATAGTGTGCATTGCATGAGGTTGAATGCACGGTTGAAGCCGCACGACAAGTTCCATAGTCTCGCAATTGATGACAATGGCATGCACCTGTTTCAGTGACTTGACCCGTTGCATTGGTCGGGGTGTTTTTCCTTAGCTGCTTTCTGCTACAAATCCTCCGTATAAAATTTGCTGTAACCTTCATAATAGAAGCTGACATCAATACCTTTCATGAACAGGATTCGGTCATAAATCTCATCGGTCAGCGCATCTTTCAGCAAAGCTTTGATCTCGACATCTTTCACTACACTTCGTTGCATGGCAGAGAGATAATCATCTTTATCCACCAAGTTCCAGTTTATCACCTGTTTCAACTCGCTTTTCAGTATGATGTCGAGATAGATGCGAGTAGCTCATCCGTTACCTTCGCGGAACGGATGAGCGATATTCATTTCAACATATTTTTCAATGATCTGGTCGAAGTTGCCTTGTGGCATGGCATCGATATGATCAAGCGATTGCTGAAGATACATAAGTGGTGCGAACCGGAAATTGCCTTTGGCGATATTGATATCGCGGAGTATGCCGGCGAAAGTATAAATCTCAGTAAATAGATAGGCGTGAATGAATGCCAATCCCTTGTAGGTCCCAACCTCGACCTTGACAATATCACCGGAGTCAAAAAGCTGTTTTGCCTTTTGCTTGCTTATTTTTTCTTCTGCAGTGGCCAGCTCAACCTGATTTGAAACGCCCAGTTTGTTATCCAGTATCATGCAAATTCTGTCGCGTTTTTCACCATGGGAGTATCAACACCAGACCGATATTGGCAAAGACCGTATTCAATACATCATGTGCCCTAGCCATAATGATTGCTTTTCTGACGAGAAATGCATTGCTGCAAGAATAAAATGTAGAGGATATTGGCCGTAATGGCAATACTCGCTGGATAATCTCCCATAACTCGCAGTTTTCTGCTGTGTTATCTGCATGTTTCTTTTACTGTAGCATTGCTTGATTGACGCTTGATAGGACGTTTAATGCACTACTCTTTGCTCATGGTGTCCAACCCGGTGTTGCTCGTCTCTTTGTATGCGCCTTTAGCGAGGTGAATTAGCCTGATCAGTTCTTGACCCTTGTTCGACCGACCGCATCAAGCCAGCCCGCATATTGTCTGTTGCGCCAGTTGCCATTTGTTAGCCAGTTCATCTAGTCAGCCGAACAGTCCCCGCTGCAGTCTGGCCATGAGAGCTGCACCGAGGGCAGTGGTTTCGATGGTCCAAGACCGGTGTACTTCCACCTTCAACAAGTCCGCCAGTTTTTGCAGCATGTAATTGTTGCGCACCATGCTGCCATCAACCCGCAGTATCTGCAGGGGTGCACCGTCAGCAGCAATGGCTTCCACCAGATCCTGGGTCTGGTAGCACACCGACATCAGACCGGCGGCAACGATTTCCTAGATGCCGGTATCCCGGGTCAGGCCAAACATGGCTTCGGATTCAGCGGCATCCTCAATCAGCCTGATACCGTCGCGAATCCATTGCAGGGTCACACCCGCCATGAAAATAATGCCTTCAATGGCATAGCGGATTTCCCCTGCAGCCGACAGGCAACCGTGCCCAGCAGCTGGTTACGAGATTTGAGCAACCGTTCACCGGTATTAATCAACAGAAAACAGCCAGTGCCATAGGTGCTCTTGGCCATGCCCGCCTGAAAGCAATCCTTGGCCAAAGGCCGCGGCTTGCTGATCGCCAATCATGCCGGAGATGGAAATGGCCGAGCCAAACAACGACGGATCGGTGGATCGGTTACCCCAAAGTCGGCAGCACAGTCACTAATCTCTAGCAAGATCGATTCTGGTATGTCAAACGATTCCATGAGTTGTGTCAGTCCCACTGCTACTCGCGAATATTGAACAATAGAGTCCTTGAGGCATTGATGGCATCCGTGGCGTGCCGGGCACCAGCGGTCAGACGCCACAGCAGGTGGCAGTCCACCGTGCCAGAGGCCAGTTCACCCCGCTCGGAACGCTCTCTGGCTTTAGGAACATCATCCAGTATCCAGCGCAGTTTGGTGGCGGAAAATAGGCATTCAGCAGCAAGCCAGTGCGGTCCTAGATCATGTCCACCATCACGGCGTCCTGCTTCATTTCATTGCACCATTCGCTGCTGCAACGATCTTGCCAGACGATAGCGCGGTAAATGAGTTTGCCGGTGCGGCGGACCCAGACCAGCGTGGTTTTCCGTTGATTGGTGATGCCGATACAGGCAATGTCTGAAGCACTGACCGCTGCAATTGCCAGCACCTTCTGATTTTAAATTATTGAATTAATTAAATATTTTATATATGCATTAAGTTCTGCCCATTTTCAGCTTCCCAAATGACCACATGCCAGTGCTAAGTTCTTGGATTGCTGACCGGCATAACAACTTTTAATTTGCCTAGCAGCTGACCAAATTGCATTTTCAAAGAAATAAAAATAGTAATATCAATGATTTAATTTTATATTCGGGGACTATGATTCCGTCTGATAATCCACTAAACTGCTAGGGCGTTAAAAGATAGCCTTGAAATTAAATACTGGGAATATAAACCAGATTATTGAGTCATTGACCACGCTCTGCCATACCTCTTCGTGGGTCATTTCGGTTAGTCTTGCTTAAATTAACCCTAAAGTAATAAGTGTTTTGAGCCGATTTTGTATCTGGTTTATGCTTGGATGGTCAAATTTAATCCATAACTAGGAAATAATGGCAAAATAATGCCAAAAACTTGCCATCTAAACGAAATTTTGTTATTTTCACTTGCTGTAAGAACCCACAATTTCAATTCCATCTCAGGAGTAACCCAATGATTCATCGCAAACATCCGAAATCGCTACTTGCAGCAGCAATTCTTGCTGCGCAGGGTTTCAGTCCGGCTGTTCTAGCCCAAGATGATGAAACCAACCTCTCGGTGGTAGAGGAAATTATTACCACAGGCACCCGTGGACGACCGAGAACAGTTGCAGATTCTCCGGTTCCGGTTGATGTCTTCAGTGCTGCGGATATCGAAGCCATTTCTCACACTGATACCCAGAATATTCTGCAAACTCTGGTGCCATCCTATAACGTATCGCGACAACCCATCTCAGATGGTGCAACCTTTATCCGGCCTGCCCAACTGCGAGGTCTACCTACTGATAAGACACTGGTGCTTATCAACAATAAACGGCGCCATCGTTCTGCGCTGGTTTCCATTGGCGGTTCAGGCACCCAAGGGCCAGATGTTGCCACAATTCCGGCAGCAGCGATTAAAAATATCGAAGTGCTGCGTGACGGAGCGTCGGCGCAGTATGGTTCCGATGCCATCGCCGGTGTGATCAACTTCCTGCTTAATGATAACAGTGAAGGTGGCAGCCTTACGATTGACAGCGGTGAATTTTTCGAGGGTGATGGTGCCATGACTACCATCCAGGGCAATATCGGCTTGCCCTTGGGCGAAGATGGCTTTGTCAGCATTTCCGGCGAATACGTGGAAGCCGACCGTACTGTCCGCGCTCAGCAATATTGTCACAGTTGGTTTTGTGTGGACTCTAGCCTCTCGGGATATCAGAACTCCTTTACAAGTTCCGACCCAGGTGCTTATGGCATGACCCGCGGAGAGTTGAGAAGGGAAGATGCCGAGAGTGCGTCCTACCGGGCCAACTTCCGAAATGCCAATGCTGCCGGCGTGAGTGAGGTCGTTCAGCCTTGGGGGCAACCTCAAATTGAAGCAGCTCGTGTGTTTGTGAATGCAGGCTATCAGCTTGATCAAGACACTGAGGCTTATGCCTACGGCAACTTCAGTGATTCTGACACTGACGGCAACTTCTTTTACCGTTATCCCCATAACGGCACGATCGAAGATTTAAGAAGGCCTGATGGTTCCATCTACACGCCTCTGGAAATTTTCCCCGGTGGTTTCACTCCGCAATTTGCCGGCAATGTACTGGACTTCTCCATCATTGGCGGATTGCGCGGCGAACTGGACAACGGTCTTACTTATGACTTCAGTGGCAGAACCGGTGAAAATGAAGTTCGTTACACTCTGTTCAATACCATCAACCCTTCGCTGGGACCAAATACACCAACCAGTTTTCGTCCCAGTGACCTGATCAACACGGAAACCCAGTTTCAGGCGGATTTCACATATGAATTTGATGCCGGCATTGCTGGACCTGCTTTATTCGCCTTTGGTGCCAGCTTCATGGATGAGTCCTACGAACTGGCACCCGGTGATCCGGCATCCTATGTGCCAGGCCCTTATGCCACCCAGGACCCGTGGAGCTTATGTGAAGTCTATGATACAGACGGTATGCCTATTCTAGACCGAAGTTTTACACGACCAGAAATTGCGGCTAGTGGTGTTCCAACTATAAACGGCCAGAATGCGATTAATGCAGGTAGTAATTTGAATTGTGCAGATCCTTATGATCCGGTGTATCAGGTAGTAGGTGTCGGATCAAATGGTTTCCCGGGTAACTCACCTCAATTCACCGATATCTTTGAGCGCAACTCATTCGCAGTTTATGGTGAACTCAGTGGAGACATCACCGACGCGCTCTATATGCAAGGTGCGGTACGCTACGAAAACTACGATGACTTCGACTCCGAGGTATTGTTCCAACTGGCTGGACGTCTCGTGCTGACTGATAACTGGAATGCACGGGCATCAATCGGTACCGGCTTTCGAGCACCGACTCCAGGTCAGCAAGGTACGGTGAATGTATCTACTCGTCTACCAGATGGCTTTCCAGTGGCATCTGGCCTGTTTCCCGCAGGCGGTCCTGTGGCTGCTGCATTAGGTGCTGACCCACTGCGCCCTGAAAAGTCAAATAGTTTTACCATTGGAGTCACCGGTAGCATTGGAGATCTGGACCTGACATTTGATTATTACAGGATCGATATCGACGATCGCACCTGGGCGATCTCTCCTCGTAGAGTCTCAACGAGTCCTGGCGCAGGCGAGGCATACCAGAATTTTCTCGCTCTGGATGCTGCCGGCGTGGCAGGAGCAAACTCGATTGGCCAAGTGCAATACTTTACCAATGCATTTGATTCGAGCACCGAAGGACTTGATATCGTTGCAA
>JAPORB010000212.1 GCA_026710425.1 Gammaproteobacteria bacterium | reverse complement strand
CTAGTTTATCCCAAGGATGGCCTCAACATATCAATTCTGTTGCAGTGGCTGCCGGACAAGTCATTCGGGATCATGGTGGCAGCCTCCAGTCGGATCTGCTACTGCAGGCATTGGAATTAGGGAAGGAAAAGAAAGAACAATACTACTACACTCGGCTCAAGGCATGCTCGGAACATCCCAAAGCATACAAACAACTTGAATTGGCTGCCAAGGATAGAGGCGGGGTTCTAAGTTGGGATGATATTTACGATCTTACAGAAAATATGCGGAACAAAAAAAGCCTGTCCATGGATAAATTTTTGACTAATGCCTTACATGCTGGTGTATTAATGGCAGCAAAATAGCCAGCACAGGCATTATTTACAGTGTCAGCAAAACAGACGAAATGTCTAAGGCATCGATGACTACAACTATTGAGTCTACATTGAGGCTTAAAGCCGAAGCCACTGATGGATGGATTCCACCAGGCAGCAGTGTCACAGTAGCAGGAAGAGATATTGGCGGAATGGTCTATGTGAGACTACCGCCTATGGTCAAAAGATTTGTCAACCCGCAACCGAGCATGGCTTACATTGATCCTTCGCTCAAGGTTGCGAAAAGAAGCATTCAACCGCAAGAGGAGTCACTGAGCTACTGGTGCGGATACTCAGATCTGGATCCATCAAGCCGGGCAAATTACCTGCACTGGCTAGAGAGTGGACGGAATGATACGACTTACCATCCCACCTATATGCTGTTGTATTTCTCGGGGCTGGAACGTCGGTTTTTTTGCAACCCTTGCAAAGAGGAAGCCGCAGCAATTCTCGAAGAAGTAAGACGTTTGAAGACTCTGTATCCTAAAGAGTATCTGACCGATAAACACCTTGAAACTTTTCTGGATTTTTCCATTTTGTCTGAAATCGGGTATGAGACCATTGAGCCTGTTTTCAACGAGAATGATCTGGATGAGTTGCCTTTCCAACTTGCATTTGCCATCGGTGTGCGTATCGCCAAGAGGGAAAATCTTAACGCAGAGTGGCTTCTTAGCTGGCTCAGTTGTCATCCCGAAGGTAAATTGAAGGAGCTTGCCTTTCGATACCGGGAAGAGTTTGTGGAAATGTTTCGCCAGCTCTTCAATGAACGCTACCCCGATGGCTTGGGATATCCCAAATCTAGGTTGCCAAGGTTGCGGGCTTCTTACAAAGCCAGTTCCCGCGAATTTGAGGGCATAGCTGAGTTCCGTTGTAATCGCAGGCTGATTCCGGATATTTCCGGAGTGCCCTTACTGCTGGAAGTCGCACAGGAAATCGCTAATGAAGCCACCAAAAAGCTCACCAGATACAGTGGATTTCTGAACAAAAACCCGTCAGCACGGGGTAGCGAGGAGGCATTGTTTAAGCTGCCAAAGGAATTATGGGGGTCGTTTCAAACCAGAAAGGTGACTCTTCTCAAATCCTGGGCCAACAAAATCGTGGATGCGGGCGGCATGGTTCCAGTGAATGATGTAATAAGGCGCACAAAGAACATAATACCACAAAAAAAGAACTTTCTGGGTAAGCTCAGCTTAATAGCGGACATACTGGCGAGCCTTGGCTTTGGACTGACACCTGATTACCGCTATGCGGCTCGTACTCCAAAGCCGGAACAATCTGTGATGTTGTTCCGGCTCGGCGGAACTGGCGATCGGGTGGAAAGATCTTGGTTTATCTATCGAAGGGTGCTGCTGGAGTTGACGCTTGGAGCTTTTGTTGTTAATGGAGATGACAGGATTGCAGAAGCGGAGCGTAAACTGCTACAAGCCCATGTTAACTCAGTAACAGACCTAAGCGATCAAGTTAGGCAACGGCTTTATGCTGATCTTGAATGGTTGCTGAGAGTGGCACCCGACAAGACTATCACTGCCAAAAGAATTTCCCATTTCAGTCAATCATTAACCCCATTTTTTGGTTACAGCGAAAACTCACTGCGGGTGCTCCTGATCAATTCAGTGCTGGCAGATGGTACTTTTCATGCTGGTCAGGTGGCTAGGCTGGAGAAGGTTTATGCATTGCTGAAGCTTGACCATTCTCTGGTTTATGCCGATTTGCATGCCGGTGGAGTCAGCGATGAGGCGAACCAGGATCAGACTTTTCAACCTGGAAGATTACTGCAAGTCCAGGCGACTTCAGTACCGGAGCAAGAAAATGGCCTTGATGCCTCAAGGGTTGCTGCTATCCAGTCTGAGACCGAGCATGTTTCATCACTACTTGGTGATATCTTTGAAGTTACGGCTGGGCAGGAATCAAATTCAGACCCGGTTGGTGAGGAGAACTGTCGGCTTAAAGGGCTTGACCAGCGGTACGGTGCCTTCGTTATCAATCTGCTGACCCAGAAGCACTGGCCAGAAGGCAGATTTGTGGAACTGTGCAAGGGGTATGGAATGTTGCCAGCAGGTGCACTGGAGGTTGTGAATGAATGGGCCTTCGAGACTTTCGGTGATGCCCTGCTGGATGAGCATGAGGGCTTCGAGGTGTCTCCCGAAGTTGCTGAATCAGTCAGAAGATCTGTGATTTAGATCCTTGATGTTGACACCAAAACACCAAGAACATCCTACTACTATGCAATCCCTTCAAGCTGGAACGATGGCTCGGATCGGGAATGCAGCTTTAGTAGATAAATCTTGGTCAGGAACCTGTTAGACCGGAACAGGACAGACGGTAACCTTTTTTGCCAGCTTGTCAGCTATAATTAATGGCGGACAATGCAGTTGTTGGAATGTATTCAATTAACTGGGCTATTTGCACAAAGATAAGCAGCAAAAATCTCTGAAAGCAAAATTATCACAGCAAGAATATTCGGAAAGATTTCTTTGCAGCGGCTGAATAACAAAAGATAGGACAGAGACTTACTGTGCCGACAAAAATTGAATCAACGTTGAAATTGACCGCCTCTCCCAACGATGGATGGATTCCATCAAGTAGCAGTGCAAAGGTAGCAGGGTTGAATATTGGTGGCATGATTTATGTCGAAAAACCACCAATGGTTAAGAGATCTAGCATACCGCAGCGGTGTATGGCCTATATCGATCCTTCACTTGAAGCCTCAGACAAAAAATATAGCTGGCGTGGCAGGCCACTTTTAGAAAGTTGCGGATACTCGGACCTCGGTCCAGCAAGCCGATTGAATTATTTGAAGTGGCTGAAGAGTGGTAGAAAAGATAAGTCTTATCATCCCTCTTATATGCTGCTCTATTTTTCAGGACTCGAGCGTAGATTTTTTTGCTACCCACCCAAAGAGGAAGCAGCAGAAATCCTTTCTGAAGTCAGGCGTTTGCAAAAACTTTATCCGGAAGATTACCTGAGTTGTCATCACATCAGCGAATTTCTGGATTTTGCCATGTTGTCTGAAGTTGGTTTTGAAGCAATTAAGCCTGATTTCAAGGGCAATAGTCCGTATCTGCCTACTGAACTGATTTTTGCCATCGGGGTACGCTTTGTCAAGGGAGAATCACTGAATGCAGAGTGGCTCCAGAACTGGCTAGGCTGCCACCCTAAAGGTGATTTGAGAATTCCGATGTTGCGTTGCCCGGACAAGTTTACAGCATTATTTCGCATGCGTTTCGATGAGCGATTTCCCCAAGGTCTGGAACTCACTCCCTCCAAAAAAAGGTTACAAGTGCCTTATACAGCCAGCACACTTGAATTTAAGGGAATGGCGGAGTTTCGATGCAATGGCAAAGTGGTACCGGATTTTTCAGATAAGTCTCGGATAATCGAGATCGGCCAGGAAATCGCTGATGATGTTATGAAAGAGCTCAAAAAGTTTAGCCTATTTCTGGTGAAAAAACCGGCAGCGCAAGACAGCTTGGAAGCATGGCTGCTGTTGCCAGAGGATTTGAGACCATTGTATCCAAACAAAAAAGCGGCCCAGTTGAAGTCATGGGCGGCAGAAATTGTGAAGGCTGGCGGTCTGGTTCCAGTATCCGAGTTGATCGAGCGTATGCAGGGCCTGACAACGAAAAAGAATCTTAAAAGCCAGCTAACCATCATGGCTGATCTTCTTGGCAGTATTGGCTTCGGGCTTACGCCTGATCACCGCCTTGCCTCTCGTTGTCCAACGCCGGAACAACCAGTGATGCTGTTCCTGCTTGGCGAGAAAGGCAAGCGTGCGGGAAATTGGTGGTCAGCTTATCGCAAAGTACTACTGGAGATATCACTGGGAGCATATGTTGCCCTTGGTAAGGACGGAGTCGTTGATGTTGAACGCAATCTGCTGCAAGCACACATCGACTCTGCAACAAAGCTAGACGAGCAGATTCGACGGCGACTTCATGCTGATCTTGTATGGTACTTGGCGGTGAAACCCGATAAGACCTTTACCCGCAAAAGGATTGCCTCATTCCATAATTTCGATGCAATCATTTCACGTGGACTAGATGTAAACTTGGTTCGTGAACTTATGATCAGTATAGTACGGGCGGATGGCATTATCCATCCAGAGCAGGTTGGCAAGCTGGAGAAGCTTTATCCAATTCTCGAACTGGATCCCTCACTAATCTATACCGATTTGCATGCAGGGGGAATCATTGATGATCCGGCCCTGATACAGACTTCTCTACCAGGACGGAAAGGTGAGACCATTCCAAGCCCTGGTGAGGCGGGAGGACCTGGCCTTGACAGGTCAAGAATTGAAGCTATTCGTTCCGATACCGAGCGTATATCCTCGGTGCTAGGCCAAATATTTGATACAAACGATGAACAGAGTTCTGGGGCCATCGCCCCTTCCAATGAAAGTCTGGTGCAAGGGCTCGACCAACAGCACAATGGTCTGGTGTTGGAACTAGTGACTAGGAAGCACTGGCCAGAGTCCAAGTTTGCTGAACTCTGCAAGTCTCATGGCATGATGCCATCAGGCGCACTTGAGTCAATCAATGAATGGGCTTTTGAAACATGCGGGGAAGTCTTGCTTGATGAGAATAATGGTTTTGAGGTGTCTCTTGGTGTGGCTGAATTAATCAGAAAAAATGTATTGGAGGAAAATGATGTCGACTCTAAAACCTCGTGAGCGTGATGCGATCGTGCAGGCCTTGCGGGCCGGTGTGGTACCCAAGCTCGGACTGCGCCATATTCAGGTTGGTCGTGGTCGGGAAATCGAAGAAATGGTGAAGGATGTTGAGCGAATAGCGGATGACGGGGCGGCAATTCGGTTCATTATAGGTGAATACGGCTCCGGCAAGACCTTTTTCATGAATCTGATTCGGCTCATCGCCCTCGAAAAGGGATTGGTCATGATGTTTGCCGACCTGGCACCTGACCGCCGCCTGCATGCAACAGGAGGGCAGGCCAGAGGGCTATATGCCGAAATGGCCCGCAATCTGTCTACTCGTACCAGACCAGATGGCGGAGCACTTCCCAGCGTCGTCGAAAGATTTGTTAGCCAGGCTCACCGGGATGCCGAGCAGAAGGGACAACCTACCGCATCTGTAATTCGTGAGCGCCTAGGCTATTTTGAGGAATTGACGGGCGGCTTTGACTTTGCCGAGGTGATCAGGTTGTTCTGGGAAGGGCATGAGACCGGTGATGAAGAATTGAAATCAGCGGCCCTGCGCTGGCTACGTGGCGAGTTTGCCACCCGCACCGATGCGCGCAAGGCACTCGGTGTGCGCACCATCATCGATGATGCTAGCGTTTATGACCATCTCAAACTGATGTCAGCATTTGTATGCGAGGCTGGTTACAAAGGGCTACTGGTAGGACTTGATGAAATGGTCAATATCTACAAACTGACATCATCCCGAGCCCGCAAAGCCAATTACGAACAAATTCTGCGCATTGTCAATGATGTCTTGCAGGGTACTGCAAAAAACCTGGGCTTTCTTATGGGGGGAACTCCAGAGTTTTTGATGGACACCAGGCGTGGTCTCTACAGTTATGAAGCTTTGCAATCGCGTCTCACCGAAAACACCTTTGTGCGTGAGGGACTGGTTGATTTTTCCGGTCCGGTAATTCGTCTGGCAAACCTGAGTTCCGAGGATCTGTTTGTGCTGCTCATCAATATCCGTCGGGTGATGCAGAGAGAGAAAAATACTTTGCCTGACGAAGCTTTGGAGGCGTTCATGGCACACTGTTCTGGACGAATTGGCGAGGCTTATTTTCGAACACCAAGAAATACCGTGACAGCTTTTGTGAATCTGCTGTCTGTCCTGGAGCAAAATCCAGGGGTTAAGTGGAGCGATCTGATTGAAAAGATTGAAATTGAGGAGGATCCGGGAGAGGATATGGATGAGATTGATGATATTGCCATGCCTCTGTCAAATGGGGAGGATGAACTGGTCAGTTTTCGGCTCTGATGTACTCACGGTAATGCCGTAATGTAATCGCTACGATGTCAGTGGGTACGCATGAGCGACGCTTTTGACAAACTGGCCAGACCCGTGCAGAAATGGATCCGGCGACAGGGGTGGCAAGAGTTGCGCCACATCCAGGCTCGATCTGTCGAGGTAATCTGCGATAGCAAGGCAGATCTGATTATTGCGGCACCAACAGCTGGGGGCAAAACTGAGGCGGCTTTTCTGCCACTTATTTCCGCGGTTCTTGATGAGCCTGCAGAGATTCCAGGTTTTGCCTTACTCTATGTTGGCCCACTTAAGGCCCTGATCAATGACCAGACCCAGCGTCTGGAGGATATCTGTTGTGACATTGACTTGCCGGTTTTTCCTTGGCATGGCGATGTATCCCAATCGGTCAAAAAAAGAGCAATTAAATCACCTCATGGAATCCTGCTGATTACTCCGGAATCACTGGAAGCCATGTTTATTCGGCGCGGGCTGGAACTGGCACGGTTATTTGGCGCAACCCGTGCCGTTGTAATAGATGAACTTCATTCGCTGTTAGACAGCGAGCGAGGTGTTCAGCTCCATTCACTGCTAACGCGACTCGAAGTTACAACCAAACATTCGATACGCCGGATTGGCCTGTCGGCTACGCTGGGAAACATGGACCTGGCCAAGTCCTATCTGAAACCTGATCAGCCCGCTGATGTACAGCTTATTACCGATGAAGGTCGACCAGAATTACGCTTACAGCTCCGCGGTTATCTTTCTGGTGATATGAAGGATGTCACGAACGAGAACAGACCTTCGGCAGCAAATGAGGTCGCCGGGCATCTCTTCCGTCATCTGCGCGGAACCGACAACCTGGTCTTCGCCGGCTCTCGGCACAATGTTGAATTATATGCGGACCAGTTGCGGGAGCTTTGCGAGAAACAACGTCTCCCGCAGGAGTTCTACGCACATCATGCCAACCTGTCCAAGGAGCATCGTTTTTTTGTCGAGGAACGTTTAAAGGAAAAGACCAAACCTACTACTGCGGTCTGCACCTCAACACTCGAACTCGGAATAGACATTGGTGAGGTAGTCTGTGTCGCACAGATCGGGGCACCATTTAGTGTTGCCTCACTGCGACAACGCCTTGGGCGATCAGGTCGCCGTCAAGGGAAGGCGGCCATCCTCAGGCAGTATGCCATCGAAACTCAACTGCAGCCAAACAGCAGCCCTATTGATCGACTACGGCTTGGGCTGGTGCGGTCCGTAGCCATGATTGAACTGCTGCTTGAAGGATGGTGCGAACCTCCAATCTCTCGATCCTTGCATCTTTCAACTCTGGTGCACCAGATTCTGTCACTGATTGCTCAACTTGGTGGTGTAACTCCTGATCGGATTTATCGTATCCTGTGCCACTATGGTCCATTTCGGCAGGTTTCAACCGAAATTTTTATGGAGGTTCTACGGGCAATCGGACACCATGAATCTAATCTGATTGAACAAGCCAATAGTGGCAAGCTGTTGTTGGGGTCGAAAGGGGAGAAGCTGGTCGAACACTATTCATTTTATACTGTATTCCAGACACCGGAGGAATTCCGCCTGGTATGCAACGGTCATGAAATTGGTACTCTGCCAGTCATCAATGTGATGTTTTCTGGCATGTTGATTATATTTGCTGGTCGCCGCTGGCTGGTGGAAGAGGTCCACGATAGCGAAAAAATTATCTTGGTTAAACCGGATGATGCCGGCGTACCACCGGTATTTGGCGGAGACCCGGGTATAATACATGATAAAGTAATTGAACGAATGTTTAATATTCTGGAAGACGATACTTTACCTAGATATATGGATGATCTGTCCAGAGAGATGTTGGAGGAAGCGCGCAGGAATTATGAGCAGTTTGGATTTCGCACCAATTCAATGATGAATCTCAGTGAGAAGTCATCCCTGATTGCTACCCGTCGAGGTACTGTGAAGACTGGGACTTTGGCACTGGGCCTTAAGAGTTATGGGTTTTCAGTAGAACAATATGACGGGTTTTTGCAGGTTGAAACGTCGAAGATAGCATTCTCTGCTGCTGATGCGCTGAGAGAGCTAGCCGCTGGCAAAGAGATTGATTTCTTCGCCGGTGCAGGTAACTTGCAATTGGAAAAATATCATTGCTATCTGACACCGGAGTTGTTGAGACAGGATGCAGCATCCTCAAGGTTGGCGCCTCATTTGCTGACGGAACTTGCGGCGGAGATTGTCGCTTTGGCTGACTTTGCTCGTTAGGCTAATATCACCTGGATTTCAAACTTTGCAGGGTATGCCTGATAAATTAAATCTTGCTGCAACTGATGGTTTGGTGAGGCGTACAAGGGCCATATTGACTGTTTTTTGATTAAGCGATTTATCAGGCAGATAGGGGTTTCCACAAAGTCATAACTCTGAGAAACTGGAAGGTGTCGAAGCAGGGTAATTGAGTGTCTAAAAGCATTGATGTCAGCAGGTGAGGCTGCGAATCTGGAGATGCCTTTGTCGACTGTATACTGCTCCCGAACTAATCACTCATTGAAGAAAGGAACATGAAATCACCATGTCTCCATAATCTTAATTAAGTGATTTGTAATTAGCAATTCAGCCTGAGTGAGCTATTGCAATGCCGAGTTGGGTTGTAGGGGCCCTTTCGCTTTAT
>JAPORB010000077.1 GCA_026710425.1 Gammaproteobacteria bacterium | reverse complement strand
AGTGTTTCTGAGGTTTTCGAGATTAAGATTAGTAGTCAGCTAGATCCAGAATGCAAACATAGCTTCATTTTTCCAGCACCGCCAAGTATAAATACGTTGTTTCATGATAATGGCATGGGTAATCCAAATCTACTCTGGGGATTATTTCACGATGCGTGCGAAGGATTAGACTCAGTTAGTTCGGATGATTTTGAAAAAGCACTCCAATTGCGAAATGTTGGGGTAAAGAGTCTTACTCAAGTCCTTTTCCTGGTTAACCCTGATGAGTTTCTACCGATCGATAGTGTAACCATGTCCCTCGAGAGCTTTTCAAGCATGCCGAAAGAAATGGGCCTGAAAGAATATAAAAAATTGATAGACAAAATCATGTCGTATTTTCCCGCATGTCGACCATACGAAGCCAACTTGTTTGCCTATCTAATTAAATCGGATGGGCTAAAAGTCAACACAACCAATGTTTTTCAGGTCGGAACAATGGCTCATGGTCAAGATGGTCGTGACTTTTGGGAAGAGTTTGTCTCAGAAAATGTTGTTTTTGTTGGAGGACCTGGTGATAAAAGAAAGTTTAAATTACGTGAACCAAGGCGCGGAGACCTGGTTCTAGCTAGAACCGGGCAGGGCGGAGGACGCGGAATTGGTATTGTCTATGAGAATGACTATGAAAAATATGATTCCGAAGTAGAATTCAAAAACGACGACAGGCTACATGTGTTATGGCTAAACAAGTCGAGCGAAGAAGTAAAGGGATTGTCTCGGCTACCAGGTTTCTCTAGAGCCATTGATACGGCTAATAAATTCAGAAACACTCCAAAGTATGCCCAAACTTTTAAATTGCTTTATCGCCTAAGCTCTGAGCAGTCCAATAATTCCCAACCAAAACAAACTGAAGAAGTTGCTTATTCTATGAACAGGATTATATATGGGCCGCCAGGTACAGGAAAAACCTATAAACTTAATAGCTTGAAAAAAGAAAAATACTCAAGCAAAGAAGAGGCAATTAGTCGTGTTAGTCGTGATGCATGGTTAATTGAACAGTTAAAAGGTGTCACATGGTTTGAAGTAGTATTTGCCGCACTTTATAACATGGATTATAAAGCGAAAGTTAATGCATTAGTTAAGCATGAATATGTACAGATAAAAGCAAAGGTATTGGGTCGTAACCGAAATCTCCCACAAACGATATGGCAAACTCTTCAGGCACACACGCGTAAGAAATCTAATACTGTTCAATATAAGGGCCGCAGATTTCCACTTGTATTTGATAAAATGCCAGGTAGCTTATGGTCACTAGTTGACGACTGGAGGGATGAATGTTTAGAGCAAATCGAACTAGCTGAAAAATGGAAGATTGGCCCAATAAGCAATGCATCCCATGATCGTTACGAATATGTAACTTTCCATCAGTCCTACAGTTATGAGGACTTCGTCGAAGGGATTAGACCCATCAAAACTGAAGAAGATGAGGAAATCATGTATGAAGTAGTGCCTGGTGTATTCAAAAGAATATGCCAAAGGGCCAAGGCTGATCCCGGACAACGGTATGCGATATTCATTGACGAAATCAACAGAGGCAACATCGCCAAAATATTTGGTGAGCTGATTACCTTGATTGAAGAGGATAAAAGAGCGGAATACAATAATACTGAAGACTTAATCTCGGGGATGGAATTGACACTACCCTACTCTGGTTCAAAATTCAGTGTCCCAAAAAACCTTGATATCTATGGGACTATGAACACAGCTGACCGTTCAATCTCACTTATTGATACTGCGCTTCGCCGTCGTTTCCAGTTCGAAGAGTTAATGCCTGATCCTGATGTCATTCAGGGATCAGATGGCAATGGTAAGATTAAATGTGATGATGGTACTGAAATCGATCTGCGTGCACTTTTGAAGGTAATGAATCTTCGTATCAAATTTCTGTTGAAAAGAGACATGATGCTCGGTCATGCCTATTTGATGGGGGTAGAAAACTTTGGCGGGCTGAAAAAAGCTCTGTTCGATAAGATTATCCCCCTTCTCCAGGAATACTTTTATGAAGACTGGCACAAGATTCAGCTTGTATTCGGTGACGTTGGTGCTGGCGGAGAGAAGCGTGAGCCGCAAATTGTATGTCACGATACACTTAATGAGAATGATATCCTTGGATTCGACCATGATGACTTCGAAGACATGACAGATTACTGGATTGTCGATCCGAGTCAGCTAAAGTCGAATGCAATAACAAAAGTATACTATAAGGATACTGATTTTGGAAATTCTGACAGTCACTGAACATGACACTCTGCCAATTGATAATTCTCAAAAGATTGGCCAGAAAGCTATTTCCAGAAAGTATTCAGATGCCCTCTCAAGGCTTGAAAAACTACTACCAAAGAAGGCTTGGACTTGGGGACATAAGCATATCAAGTTCGGAAACTACTGTGGTGTTATTTCACTGGGAAATCTAACAATAGAGATCTTGCCCAAAATTTATGGTAGAGAAACTAACAAAGAGTCTAGCCGTGATGTGTTGGTGAAAATGCTCTACAGAGCGCGCCGATTAAAACTACAGCGGACAGGATCAACTGGAATTAACCTGCAGAGACACAATCTGCTGGATGTGTTCATACTCCATTTCTGTGATCAGCTATATGCCGAAATGACACAAGGGATGATCCGATCCTATATTGAGCGAAATGAGAACCTCAATGTACTGCGTGGCAGATTGTGCATTGAACAGCATTTAAAACATAATCTGGCCCATCATGAACGGCTTTTTTGTCAATATGATGAGTTAAGCGTCGATAATGTTCACAATCGGATCCTGAAATTCGTTCTCAATATCTTGCTGAAAAAGGCATCAGGAAACCGTACACACCAGCAAGTATCAGAGCTTCTCATGCGCTTTGAAGCAATAAGTGATATTACTATTGTGGACAGTGATATGCTTGATACATTGAACTTTGATCGGTCAACCAGCCGCTATGGTCCGATATTCGAGCAGTGTAAATGGTTTCTGGCTAATCAATACCCAGACGTTATGAAAGGAAAGGAAACTTGTGTCTCGCTATTGTTTAATATGAACCAGTTATTCGAGGCGTATATTGGATTCGAATTCAGGAAAAAAGCATGGAGCGAAGGACTGAAAGTACGCGAACAAGGGCCTCAGAAGTATTTTGTCAAGCGCATGGATACTGGTCAAAATGTTTTCAGGATGAAGCCTGATTTCACTTTTTTGAGGGATAAAAGTCAGATAGTTGCAATCGCAGATGCGAAATGGAAACTTCTTGATGAAAAAGAGAAGAAGCTCGGATTGTCCCAACCGGATCTATATCAGATACAAAGTTATGCAACGCGATATGATGTCAAGAAAGTATTTCTTGTTTACCCTATGCAAAGGGAAATGAAATCATGTGTTGAATTATCCCTCATAGGGTCCGGTACAAATTTAATTATTATCCCGATTGATGTCTGCTCTAAAAGCTGCAAGATACTTCAAGACCTTTCTATTAAAGGTTAATGGATTTTCCGACTTATGCTTTCTAGAGCGATATCCACCACCCCGTCAACGATGATTTATGCAATATATCGAGCTAATGCCAGGTAAATATCGTCAGTATTTGAGTGGTGCTGGTATGCTCGTGTCTGGCTATTATTGCAAAGTAAAATATTAGACTCAGGAACGGCGTCTCTCCAGCACCGCCCCTTCCTCCAGCAAGTCCGCAACTTCCTCCCTTGAGAATCCAAACTCATCCAGTATCTCATGGGTATGATGACCATAGGTCGGTGGTAAATACCGCAACTCACCCGGAGTTCGAGAGAACTTGATTGGAGTTCCTGCCATTTTATACCAGTCGTGCTCAATTGCCATGTTACGATGATGAGTATGAGGATGCTCCACCACTTGCTTAGTATTGTATATCGGACCAGCCGCCAGACCCGCCTGCGCCAGCCGATGAGCAATCTCCTCACCATCAACTGTTTTTAAACTGGCTTCGATCTCGGTTTTCAATGCATCACGATTGTTGACCCGATCACTGTTATTCAAAAACCTCTGATCATTAGCTAATTCCGGGCTTCCCAGTTCTTGACATAGTCTGGCAAAGGCACGATTGTTACCTGCCCCAATAAATAGTTCGACTGTCGCAGTCCTGAATGTGTCATAAGGGCTGATATTGGGATGGGCATTACCTGTGGACGCTGGAACCTCGCCCGATAGATTATAGTTGGCAACATGCGGATGCATGAGTGAAACAGCACAGTCGAAAAGGGTCATATCCAGAAACTGGCCCAGACCAGATTTTTCCCGTTCAGCCAGAGCCATAAGAATGGCAACGGCACAATACAAACCGGTTCCCATATCCACGGCAGCCAGTCCAAGACGGGTAGGCGGACTGCCCGCTTCGCCATTGATACTGAACCAGCCTGCCATAGCCTGAATAATCGCATCGTAGCCAGGATAGCCTCCAAGAGGACCATCGCTGCCAAAACCACTGATCCGGCAATAAATTAGCGAAGGAAAATGCTTCTGCAACACCTCTTCATAACCAAGACCCCAAGACTCCATGGTGCCGGGTTTGTAGTTTTCCAGCAGAATATCGGCATCCTTCAGCATGCGAAGCAACACTTCACGACCTGACTTGGTCTTCAAATCAAGTCCCATGCTGCGCTTGTTGCGATTTACCCCGATAAAGTATGCTGAATCCTCCTGATGAAAGGGCGGACCCCAATCCCTAGTCTCATCGCCGGCAGGTGGTTCCAGCTTAATAATCTCGGCACCATGATCACCCAGTACCTGAGAACAGTAGGGACCGCCAAGAACCCGGCTCAGATCTATGACCAACTTACCCTGCAGTGCCTGTGATTGCATTTTGTTTGCAGTTGAACCAGATGGCCTCATGCGTCAGCCTCAAGACCCTTCAGAAAGCCTGAAATATCCGCTACAGCCTCGGGCTCATCAAGCAAAGGGGCATGTCCGACTCCCGGAACTGTAACCGTACTGGCATTGGGATGTCGCCGGATCATTTTATGCAAGGTTTTCTGCGAAAGAATATCGGATGTCTCCCCTCTGATGATCAATAGCGGCCGCTTGTACATTGATTTGAACAATCGCCACATGGCAAGGCGAGTCAGCAGTCCAGGCTTGACATTACCCAAGGATTTGGCAATTTGGGGATCATAGTCCGCCAGCACTTCACCGCTGTCGATTTCATGGCAGGTACGGCGTGCAAATGCCATCCATTGCTCAGATCCATATCCCGGAAATGAGGCTGCCTGAATCCTGGCAATGTTCTCAGCAGCTGCTTCCCAATCCGCAAAGGGTCTGACCTCACCAACATAGGTTGCGATGCGCTCCAGGCCAAATTGATCAATCACCGGACCAATGTCATTGAGCACAACCCCGCGCAGGCGATTCGGTATCATTCTGCTCAACAACATCGACATCAGTCCTCCCATGGAAGTTCCTATCAGGACCACAGATTGAAGTTGCAGGTGATCCAGTAAAGTTACCATGTCAGCTGCATATACTGTTGGACTGTAATTCTTTGGCTGAGGGTCGCGCTCCGACCGTCCACGACCACGCACATCAACCGCTATATATCTATAGCGATCTCCCAATGCCTGGATCATCGGATTAAAGTCCTTGTGATTACGAGTGAGACCATGCATGCATAGCACTGTTAGCTGCGCCTCCGCAGAACCAATCGACTGTGCATACAAATTCAAGCCATCTTTTGATTGCCAGCTGATATCCTCTTTTATCAGCATAGCCACTTCCTTGTTGCACTCAATAGCCACAGATACGAATTGTTCGAGTTGTTCTCATTCATAAAAACATCCAATTCTTGCTTTAACCTTCAACACTATAAATTTCAGCAATGTTCTCGGCATCGGCTTTATTGTTATCCTGCGCTTCGACCTCCATAAAAAATGCCGGAGTAAAAAACTCAGCCACCATGATGGGTTTGGAGTGAAGTGTAAACATACTGCGCCTGCCCCACATCTGAGGAATGATCTGTTGAGAGCAACCCAGCTCGAAACTGGCTCGTAAAAGTTGCGGCTGCTCAAATAGAAAATCTCCCAGCGGTTTGTTCTTTAAGTCAAACACAGCCGACAGTGCTCCTTCGGCAGAAGTTTCGGGCATTAGTGTATGTGCAAGGATCCAGTCCTCGCCATGGCCCAGCATAGCAATCTTACGCGACCAAACACGTTTCGATGCAGCGACCTGACCGAACAGCATAAGTTGCGATTCAACATTCACTTGCCGCCAACACTGATCCCGAACCTCAAGCTGAAAGCTGTTACCAGCCAGCTGCTTGGCCCTGGCTGTGAGGGAACCTTCCCTGAGCAGTTCCCTGGTCTCAACAGGTCTCAGTTCTGCCTCGTAATCAGTTGGCGCACTCCAATGCCAGTCAGTATCAATAATATCAATAGTATGCGGGGTAATCATTTCACAGCATTGCCTGCTTGCCAGCACCTCTCATCAAATTTTCCTCACGTTTATTGCTCATTGGTTTCCATCAAGTCAAAATATTTTGAAGCATTGCAAAACGGCTCATAATATGTATTGCACAAGTGCAGGTATAGTCTGTATTTTTGTTTGCTGACCATTGATGGCTGTTCAGCATCATAGGCAGTGGCCTAGTCGATGAGTACATATCTTTGGATAGTCGAGATTGTCCCGAAGTTTATCTTTACCATGTAAAACAGATGCCACTGACTAACCATCCGCATAACTGTAGCGGATATCTCAGCAATGCCTTTACAAATGCTGTCAGCACACCCCATCAAAATGAAAAGGTCAGCGTGGCACCAATGCGTAAATCCTGATCAAAGATTACAAGAGGAGATGGCGCAGAGGCGGTAATACTGATTATCTGACTACTGAGAGACCAGTTATCGTTCAGAGTGTAATCCAGCCCCAGTGCTGCAAAGAATGAGTCTCCCTCCAGATCTCCTTGCAAGGTGGTGGAGAACAACAGGTCGCCATTGCGCAGATTGTTGCTGTAGCGAATCAGCCAATTTCCAAATATCTCATCGCTGACAAGAGTTTGCCCTGTTGGCAATCCAGCATCTGGATCGAGTATTTTCTGCGCCTGGATACCCACACTTAAATCCTGTTCGTTATCAATGGAGTACTCTAAGCCAAAGGAAGTTCCGATCTGATCCTTTCGCAGATTTACCGGTGCCGCCAGAGTGCTGGTGCCTGGAAAGGCAAAACTGTTTGCAAGAATATTATGGCTGAAAGCCAGATCAAAATTTAGCAACAGCCTGCCGATAGCGCGATTGGCACTGAAACCCAGTAACAGAAAATCATTGATGGCTGGTCTGGCATCAACACTACCAGAGTCGGGCGGATCATAGCGAAGCTGGTTTTCATATAGATAGGCCACCATGAGACCAATGTCACTTCCCGCAAAGGATTTTTTCCATTGTGTACCAGCTTCAAGCAATACCTTGCCACTGCGATTGTAGTCCGGCAGATTGATTCCTGTGTCAAAAAATAGCGGACTACCGCGAACTGGAGCGGGGTTAAACTCCGGGTACAGGTTGATAAAGCTGGAGAAGCTGCTGTTATCACTGCCATAGTAATCCCATATAAGCATGGGCTGATTCAGTCTGGCATCTTCGATATCGATAATGGTGAAATCTCGAAACTCAATATGATTGATCACATCCAAAACCGAATTGCCAATCATCTCTCCCCAGACCACGGTTTGATTGCCAAACCTGAAACTGTGGGCACCACTACTATATTGTAGGAACAAATCGTTAATCTGACTTTCTGTATGGCTGTCTATCTCTGTGTTACCAGCCATATAGTCCTGGTCCCAGTAAAGTCGATACCAGCCAGTGCCCTGTAACAGCCAGCCAGGGGCGAAAGCATTCTGATAACGGATATTGATTTGCACACGGTTGTTTTCAACTGTGGTCGGTTTCGACAAGCTTCCCAGAGCCCCAAAATCAATGCGGTGGCTATTTACCTGCCCGGAAATCTGCTGACTGATACGAATGGTGAAATCATCGAACCAGGATTTCTCAGCGGTACTCTCCTCATCAAATGCGACGGCAAATATGTCATCATCGAAACTGAATTCCGCATCGGGATCATAACTGGCATCAGTTTCTGTCTGTGATGACTGGTCTTGCTGCGCCTCAACCGCTCGGGCGTTACAAACAAGCACCAAGTCAAGACAAGATAACAACAGCAGAAGGCGCATATCTGACAGTCGTTCAGTCGAGTTGAAGACGCAGGTTTTCCAGTTCGGTTTCGCGGAAGGGGACATCAGTCAGTGTGCGGGTGGTCAAAAAGTCATCCTCAACCTCCACCCCAGTGTACATTTCGAGAAACGCCATATTGGATAGGCGATTGCTCACCAGATTCATCATGGTAAGGGAGCGTGCCAACCATACACCATTTACCTGTTCTACACGTTCAGCAAGCAGTCGTTTGATTTCAGTATCATACTGATCAAACATCTCTGCCCGTAAAGTCACAAAGCGTTCTTTATCTACATAATAATTAACTTTCGAGTAGCGCGATTTTCTAGCCTGCTCCTCGCCAGGAATCATCTCGATTTTCCAAACATCCCGACCAGAAATGGTGGTCTCTTCCAGGATGCGAATGCTGTACTCATCCAGCTTACCTGTGTCCGTATCTTCGGTGGTGAATTCAGAGCCAAATACAGAGGCTGGTTCAGAATCATCATCGGAATTGCTGCTGGCGATGCGCTTGACACGGCCCAGAGCCGACAGATAAAGCCAGGTTTCGTTATCTTTCTCGGAATCATCATAAGCATATGTCAGCATGCCAACACCGCGTTCGATCGCTGGCTCCAGTACAATAGTCACACTGCGGGTATCCTTGCCTTCAGGACCATAGTTTTTCCCAACTGATTCCAGTGACTTGATGCGGGGACGTTCGGCACAAGTGATGCGATTATCCTTGACACCATAGCGACAACTGGAAAGTTGCATACGGTTAAAGGCTGAATCGGAAGCGGCGCGATCGTTAGCCTCCACCCTTTCCATTATCTCCAAACCAGAGAGTGATTCGGCCAAAGCTTGGTTCCACCCCGCCCATGGTTCAAGCCAGGCAAGCAAGATACCGCTTGTAAGCCATAAAATTCGTGAGGTGCTCATGCCAGTTTCTCTCTGAAGCTAATGGTTGTATCGGCATCTTTCACACCAAAGGTTGGCTTGAAAATCATGATCATGGCCGGAATCAAAAATAAATCGCATAAAAGGGCGACAATAATGGCGGCCGAACCGAAAAAGCCCATTTTGGCCATACCCAGATAATCCGAAAAGCTCAACAAAGCAAAGCCAAGTCCCAGTACCATGGTGGTAAACAGAACCGCCTGTCCAACATCAGTAATGGTTGACCGCAAGGACTTACTTACACTACCAGTCTTGATCAGTTCCATCCTGTAATGAGTCATGAAATGAATCGTATCATCAACCGCAATACCAATAATCAGAGGTGCAATCAGGATAGTATCGCTATCCAATGGAACTCCAAGCAGCCCCATGAGCCCAAAGCTCAACAGTGCAGGGATCAGGTTGGGTACCATGGCCAACAGGCCACCTTGCAGGGATCCCAGTGTGACAATCATAATTAAGCTGATTACGACAAATGCAAGGCTAAAACTGGAGAACTGGGAATTGGCAATTTCATCAGCCATGCGCATCATCAGTGCCATAGAGCCAGTGGGATACACTTCCAGTTCCGGGAACTCCTCGCGTAGTGGTGAAAAAACCTCCTCAATATCCTCACTGACCTCGGTAAAAAACTGCTGATATTCATAAGACCCAGCGTTGTAGATATTGAGAGAGATGTGCGATCGGGAGTAATCATCAGACACCAGAGCACGTCGATCTTCCGGGTTG
Organism: Gammaproteobacteria bacterium; assembly: GCA_026710425.1. Taxonomy (GTDB): domain Bacteria; phylum Pseudomonadota; class Gammaproteobacteria; order Pseudomonadales; family Pseudohongiellaceae; genus UBA9145. Next base: position 34,283 of record JAPORB010000077.1, on the reverse strand, counting down.
GCACTGTTGAACAAATACAACAGCTGAGAAATCATTTGCGCATCATTCGGCACCCGGTAATAGGCTGGATTATCATCACTCATGACCTGATAGGTGTCCTTGACGATATTTGCAAGGGAATGGGTGCGCGTGACCCGATCGGAATACTGCTCATTGATACAGGTTTGCAATGTATCAATGGCCTGCATCAGCTGCGGATTGTAGAGGCCATCGGTAGTTTTGGTGTCAATCATTATCATCATTGACATGGCACCGGCCATATTTTCATCAACAGTCTCGTAAGCAATCCGGATCTCGCTGCCCTCCCGGGTAAGTTCGCTAATATTGGTGTCGATTCGAATTTGGGTTAGACCATAGGCGCAGACTATAAAGGTGGTCGCAAACACCGCCATTATGGTCCAAGGTCTATGAGCAACCAGGTAAGGAATCGTAGACAATATAGCCGCCTGTCGGTTCACCACTATATAAGTCAGTAAGGTCACCAAGGCAATATAAGCACCCACCCAAGGGTCAAGAACAGTAAAAATGATGGCTAGGAAGACCGCAGCGATCAACAGCTTGCTGCCAGTAGGCAGACTGTTCCAGCGAAGTCCAATTCGGTCCGCCAGGCTGGCATCAGCGGCATTCGGTGCTCCTGGATGCCACAGGTCCAACAGAATTGGCAGCAACACCAGTGTGAATACAAAGGCCAGAAACACACCCAAGGCGGACATATAGCCGAAGACTTGCAGTGGTTGCAGGTTTGAAGTGCTCAGGGCCAACACCCCGGTCATTGTGGTGATAGTGGTTATCATAATAGCCAACCCGGTTTTGCCATACGACAGGGACAATGCCTCATGGTGCTCTTTGCCCTGGCGCCGGAAGCTGAAATATCCACTCATCACATGAACACAGTCTGCAATACCAACCGCAAACACTAGCAGTACGGTCAGGGAAACCATCTGGGAAATCGTAACCCCAAACCAGACCGTAAGACCCCAGGTCCAGGTCATACTGAGAGCAATAGTGACCAGAGGCCATATTACGGCACTGAAAGATCGGAACAGAATGTATAACAACAAGCCGAAGATCAGTATCATCAACAAACCCAGCACCTGCATCTGGCTGAGAATGTCCAGCATGAACTCCATGAGCGGCGGGTTACCCACCGGATAGAACTCGAATTGGTTTGAATACTTTTGATAAATGGCCTTGGTTGCCACATGGAACGCGGTATAGTCCATCATGTTCACGGTTTCGAATGAGACTTCCTGAATTTCAGCACTTGCATCAAATCCCGGATCAAAACTTTCAGCTGCGCTGAAGGTATCGAAACTGACAAAACCATCATCCAAAATCACGTCCGAGACATCTACAGCTGGCACATAGTTTTCAACAGGCTTGGCACCGAAGTCAGTCTTGATCATCACGGCACCAAAACGCGCATCGGCAGAATAGAAAGCGAGCAGGTTGTCTTCCACTTCAAGGGCACGCGCACGGATATCGGCTAATGCATGGTCCGACTCAGGAATCACAGCAGGCACCAGTCGATTAGAAAGCAGGGTGTCACCCTCATTGCGCTGGATGCGAAGATTTGCGATAGACTGTACCCGACGGATATGGGTGAGTTCTGCAAAGTCGACTTCGACACCGCGAAGTGATTCCGGGTAGTTAGCTGGGTCAAGCTGCTCCCAGTAGCGCAGATCATTGGTTAGTCCCTGGATTGCCAGCAGTGAATTGCGAGAAAATACATCATCATCTTTGGCGCGGTACACCAACATGACTGAATCATCGCTGCCGAATTGGCGCCGAAATTCATTCAGTGCCAGCATGGCGGGATCAGTTTGGTTCAGGAAACTCTCATTGGTCATGTCTAATTCGGTTCGGGTGTAAATGCCAAGAACCATCAGGGCAGTCAGCACCAGCAAACCAGAAAAAACCAGGGACTTGAACTTGAGAACAGCATTAGGAGTGCGAGCGAACGTGTCGCTCAACCGTAACAGAAACTTTTCCATATGAATTTCTCTCTAAGAAGAGATCAAGATCATTGACGATTCCTACCAAACTAAAAGGCTATGACCTTGCCTTACAATAATGAGTTTGAAAGTGGTCAATAATGTTTTCAGCTGCTCCTCTCGACTTTAATCAACTACTAATTTAACTCACTTCGGTACCCGGATAATCTAAATCAGCCTGTTATGGCCAATCAGCATTGGCCAGGGCTTATTCCACTAAAACATTACCTTGAACACCCAAAAACCGACTATCAATTTTAATGGAACCATGGACGGATCTCCCAAGGTATGATCAAAATACAGTACTAGCTCAAACACTGTCCAACAGGTCTCATTATAATTGAGATTAGGGCACTCTGTCCTGATAAATATCGGTTAAATTCGGTTGCAACAATACCGTGCCGCTGATCTGTCGATTGCATACTGACGGTACTCTATCTCGTAATTCACCCGCTTCTGGTAAATTGTGCTACTATGCTACACTTAAGCTGATAAGCTACCAAAACCCAAGTACCGATTAACGATTAACGAATCATAAGGATGAGCGAAAAATGAAAATTAAGTTCTGCATAAAGCTTGGCATGGCCCTTTTGACAAGCCTTCTGCTAACCCAGGCCCTGGCCGTGGAGGAGGGTGAAATGGCCCCCCAACTAACTCTGCCTTCAATCTATGCCGACCGGCCAGAAATTAGCCTGTCAGCCTTGCAGGGCAAAACCTTGTATGTGGATTTTTGGGCCTCCTGGTGTGCCCCATGTCTGCTTTCTCTGCCTCTATACAATGATATGTATCACAAGTACAAAGATCAGGGACTTGAAGTGATAGCCATCAGTGTGGACAACCCGGTGGAAGATGGTCTGGATTTTCTGCTGGATACACCCCTGGACTTTCTCATACCCTCAGACCCCGAAGGTAATGCAGCGGATGCTTTTGGCGTGATCGGTATGCCCTCCTCCTACCTCATCAGCCCGGAAGGTGAAGTCAAACTGGTACACATGGGTTTTAGTAGCGGTGATATGGAAATCATTGAAGCGGCTGTGGTGGAAAACCTGCCGGGTGCAATGGAGTAGACACGAGCCTAACTGTGGTAATTTCCCTGACTATGAAATATCAACAACTTAATTTTTATAGTAATTTTCGCTCTGGAGAAAAGAAGGAAAGGGACACTGGCCAGTTCAAAATACTGATTTCCTCAAGCTACAGCCCAACTAGATCAATTGTAATGGCGGCTCATCCATTGCAGATACCTGTTCCTTTAACTCCAGAACATGGTCAGCCCAGTAACTTTCGGTATTGAACCAGGGAAAATTCATCGGAAACGCCGGGTCTTTCCATCGTCTTGCTAGCCAGGCACTGTAATGCATCAGACGCATAGCTCTGAGTGATTCCACAAGTGCCAGTTCTCTCACCTTAAAATCCGCAAATTCGTTATAGCCCTCGACCAGTTCCAGTAACTGGGCTTGACGCTGATTGCGATCTCCTGACAACATCATCCATAGATCCTGAATTGCAGGGCCAGTAATGGTGTCATCGAAGTCTACAAAATGCGGCACATCATCACGCCACAGGACATTACCAGGGTGACAGTCGCCATGTATTCTTAGCAACTGCAGCTTTTCAACATATTCGAATTGCTCGGTGATTTTGTCTATCAACAACTCACTAACAGCTTCATAGGCTGCACGCAGTTCTGAGGGAATGAAATTCTGTTCTAGCAGGAACTGCCGGGATTGACCGACCAGTCGGTCAACACTCAGTGTAGGTCGTTGTAGGAAGTGTGACTGGCAGCCCAAAGCATGAACCCTTCCCAGAAACCGACCCATGATGAGTAGGTTGTCCAGGTTATCCAGCTCCGGTGGTCGACCGATAAGCTGCGGGAAAATTGCATACTGGAAACCTTCATGATCCAGCAGGCTGCCTTGGCCTTCGATCACCACTGGCGGCACCACGGGCAATTCCAACGCAGCCAGCTCCAGAGTAAAAGCATGTTCTTCGAGAATTTGCTTAGTGCTCCAGCGTTGAGGCCGATAGAACTTTACGATCAGCGAGGGCCCAGTTTCCAGACCTATCTGGTAGACCCGGTTTTCATAACTGTTAAGTGGATAAATGCGTGCATCCGGCTCGTAACCCAGCTTTTCGACGGCACTGAGCACTGAATCTGGAGTCAGAGCAGAATAAGGGTGCGTATCCTGCGTACTATGGTCATGCACCTGAATCACCGCACGGTGCAGGAATATCAGCTATCCTTGCTGTCAGCCTTGCCAGCCCCAACTAACGAGACCGGAAATGGGGTGATATTGTCACCACTGGATATTTTGGCGATACCGGATTTCTCCACTTCATCTATGCGTATGATCGCTTGCATGGGTATAAAGCTTCGGCGCACACCAGAGAATTCGGCCTTGAGCTTTTCCTCGCTGGGATCCACCACCATCTGCGAACGTTCATCAAACAAGAACTCCTCAACTTCAACGAAGCCATAAAGTTCACTCTGATATACCTGCTTGACAAAAAGCTCATACACCTTGCCCTTATTTAGAAAAGTGACTTTGTAGATTTCAGATGATTTTGCCATGGATATCAATCCTTTGGAGAATCCAGAATGAAAATGCTGACCATCAATGACCCGCAATACGACTAATATTAGGCTTTTATTGCCAATTTCAAGCGGTATTCATAGACGAAATAAAACACCGCCTACTTCCATTCGTGACAACCTACTCAGCACTGTGGTCATCCATTTTCAGATGGATGGCTTAACTGATTGGTAGATGTAGGAAGATAAGCTACGTTTGCAAGATGCAATAGATGACTATCAGGTGGCCGTCATGATCCAACATGCCTATTTCCCGTCCTACACGACCATCATGCGTATGTAGTTCTTCTTCGGGATAAATTTGTAAGCCCTCAGCATGAGCTCGTTCCAGCGTGCCTTCAAAATCATCGACCTCCAGCACCAGAGCATGGCTGTTAGGCTGACTGGGCTTGGGCAGGTCGATACCCGAAACCTCCGTAAGTGCCAAACTGCGTAGCTGGCTCTTGGAGCTGAGCGTAGCAAATCTTGTTTTGGCCTCTCTGGGAATCTTAAAAACCGTGTAGGCATACTGTTCGCCCTGTTCAAGTACAAACTCAACCTTGAAGCCCAGTAAGTCCCGATATATTCGAAATGCTCGTTCGAGATCGGCAACCACCAGGTTGGTGCGCTGCACTCGCACAGGTAACTCACTTGACATTATTTATCTCCACTTCTTAAGGATTGGTAAATTGGTGGGCAAATACTCATGGTCAATGGCCAAGCGGAGGAATAAACAGCCTAATATTGCTGTCACAACCCGATCTGGTTCACTTTTAGCCATCTACCAAAGCCCTGTAAATCAAAACATTTTTGAGTTTATCGTAAATGCCTGTCCTAAAAGCATAAGCAGTAATCTTCGACATCCGTCGTGGATGGCTGCAATATACAGAAGTCTGATAAGGTCTGTAAATTTACAAAGCCTGCTTACCCATTGCCAAAAAATGCTCATTTTATATTTGCAGAATATTAAGAAATGAGGAAGTCTCCCTCAGACTAATACAGGATGACCCATAAGTCTTGTTCATTTAAAATAATGTGAGAAATCAGAGTGTCTATTCATTTTATTTTAAGTATGGCATGTCGCTCTCTCAATATCAGTTGGCGTTCGAGTGGCACCCTAAATCTGTGGCCATGGTCAATCATGTGGGTATTCTGCCCTATTGAGAGCCAAACTACGATGAAGAGGATGGTGTGAGACGGTTCCAGTTGGAAAATGCTGTACATGGTTTCGGTGAGCAGTTAATGCTATGATAAGTAATGAAGGGGTAGTGGATTATTTCCACAAAATCAGCCAAGAGTAGTGAATAGCCGATAATGCCTGGTTAGGCGCATTGTTAGCATTTTGATTGGTTGCCACTCCTTGGGAACTAAACCAGTTCAAGCACAGCAGGTTATGAATAGCAAAATTTCAGCTCATTCGGGATCCGGTCAACAGTCCGGTCAACCAACCAGGGTTTTCATCAAGACCCATGGCTGCCAGATGAATGAGTATGATTCCTTGCGCATGCTTGATCTGCTCCGCGATACCAAAGGGGCTGTGCTGGTAGATTCGCCTGAACAGGCCGATATTCTGCTGCTTAATACCTGCTCAATCCGGGAAAAAGCTCAGGAAAAGGTGTTTCACCAGCTGGGTCGTTGGCGTGCCCTTAAAGAAAGCAACCCTCAACTCAGGATTGCAGTTGGTGGCTGTGTTGCCAGCCAGGAAGGTGAGGCCATTGGCAAACGGGCCCCTTTTGTGGATGTGGTGTTTGGTCCCCAGACTTTGCACAAGCTGCCCGAAATGCTCAATGCAGCAGATGGCTCCAGATCAGTCGTTGATATCAGCTTTCCCGAGATTGAAAAATTTGATCGCCTACCACAGCCTGAGGTCGATTCCTGCCAGGCATTTCTTACTGTTATGGAAGGCTGCAGCAAATACTGCAGTTTCTGCGTAGTTCCCTATACCCGCGGTGAGGAAGTCAGCAGACCCTTGGATGACGTGCTTGCTGAAGCGGTGCATTTGGCCGAACAAGGCGTGCGGGAAATCAATCTGCTGGGTCAAAATGTAAATGCCTACCGGGGCCTGAGTTATCAGGGAAAAATCGTGGACCTGGCTCTGCTGATTCACTACATTGCCAGCATTGACGGCATTGATCGCTTGCGTTTCACCACCTCACATCCGATTGAGTTCAACCGTCACCTGGTCGAGGCTTACCGGAGTGTGCCGGAACTAGTGTCCCATCTGCATCTGCCAGTCCAGAGCGGTTCGGATCGAGTGCTGGCAGCCATGAAACGAGGCCATACGGCACTGGAGTACAAGTCACTGATCCGGAAAATCCAGGCAGCAAGACCTGGAATCAGCCTTTCATCCGATTTCATTGTGGGCTTTCCTGGGGAGACTAATGCCGACTTTGAGGACACCATGAAACTGATTATTGACATCGGTTTTGACAACTCCTTCAGTTTCATCTATAGCCCGCGCCCCGGAACTCCGGCGACAGATTTGAAGGACAACACGCCCGAAAAGCAGAAAAAACAACGACTGGCAGTGCTTCAGTCCCGTATTGCCCGACAGGCAGCTATAATTAGTGAGAACATGGTCGGGCAAACAAAGGACATCCTCGTCACAGGTGTTTCGCGCAAAGACCCTGGTGCCCTTCAAGGACGTACCGAAAATAACCGAGTAGTTAACTTTCGTTGTGATGATCATGCGCTGATAGGACAATTCATTCCTGTAAAGATAACCAAAGCTTTACCTAACTCCCTGCTAGGTTCCCTGTAGTTAGACGGCCTCAATACTTTTATTTTGCCATTTCGCTCTAAAGTCTACTCATATGGCCTGAATAAAATTCCATGGATATTTGGTCATCAATAAGTAACATGAGCTTTCTTGTCAAAAGTCAGTGGTTCCGAGAATTGATTACAAAGCCCATACCCGACAGAAATGTAGTGTCATCGAGCTGATATGGCTGACATTTCAAGACAGTTAGCCTTACTGCCCGACAGTGCCCTGCGCCTTTCCAATCTGTGCGGCAAACTCAATGAACACATCCAACAGATAGAGACCGGGCTGGAGGTCACCATTCGCCAGCGCGGTAATGTGTTCCAGATTTCCGGCAGCGACAGCGCGGTCAGCAGTGCCGACAGTCTGCTCCAGGCTCTTTACCAGTCCACCACCGAGGGGCAGATTCTCAGCCCGAACCAGATACACCTTGCCCTGCAGGAATATCAGCAGGAATCCATAGCTGTAAATGACACCGCTGGACCAGAGGGGCTGATCAAGACTCCCAAAGGCAGCATAAAACCGCGTAGCCATCAGCAGCGGCAATATGTCGCCGGTATTCGCAGCAAAGACATCAATTTTGGTGTGGGACCAGCTGGTACCGGAAAAACCTATCTGGCTGTAGCTTGTGCAGTAGAGGCTCTGGTGCGTGAGCAGGTGCGAAGACTGCTTCTGGTCAGACCAGCGGTGGAAGCCGGGGAGAAATTGGGATTTCTACCCGGGGATCTGACGCAGAAAATCGACCCCTACCTGCGGCCACTCTATGATGCGCTCTATGAGATGCTTGGTTTCGAACGTGTTGGGCGCCTGATCGAAAAGAACATTATTGAGGTCGCTCCGCTCGCCTATATGCGTGGACGGACCCTGAATAATGCATTCATCATACTTGATGAAAGCCAGAACACAACTGCCGCTCAGATGAAGATGTTTCTCACACGAATTGGATTCGGCTCAACCGCTGTAATTACCGGGGATATTACCCAGGTTGATTTACCCAAAGGCAGCCGTTCCGGGCTGGTGCATGTGAGCAAGGTGCTGCAAAACATCAAGGATATAGGCTTTACCTACTTCACTGCCAAGGACGTGGTGCGTCACCGTCTGGTCCAGCAAATAGTTGAGGCCTATGAAGAGTATGACCAGCAGTCGGTCGCCACTCTGAAAAGCCAGGAAATCGAGCAACGTACTCGTAATGAAAGTGATGGTTGAGATTGACAATCGCTGTGCCTCAGGACAACTTCCCGGGGAAAGTCTCTGTCAGAGCTGGCTGAAGGCAACTCTGAACTACCTGCAACTTGAGGGTGATTTCAGCGTCAGTCTGCAGTTTTTGCCCCGGTCAGAGGCGCAGGCACTGAATCGGCAATACCGAGGCAAATCCTCTGCCACCAACGTGCTTTCCTTTCCCGCCCAGCTACCCACAGCTGTTCTCGAAAACTTGGAAATTCAGCCGCTTGGGGACATTGCCGTCTGCCCCGAACTGGTGGAAAGCGAAGCGGTGGCGCAGAACAAGTCCTTGGAGTCCCACTGGGCCCATATCCTCATCCATGGCATGCTACACCTGCTTGGACATGATCATGTGCAGGAAAGTGCAGCAACAGCAATGGAAACCATTGAGATAGGAGTCCTTAAAAAATTTGGCATAGCCAACCCTTATTTGATAGGGTAAACATCCCATTGTTACAAGGAGGCCGATAGAAGTCAGGTCATGACCGACGACCAACCTACCATCGATCCGAGACCCAAGTCCTGGATCGATAAACTTGCTCAAGTCTTTTCCGACGAACCCACCGATACCAGTAGCCTACTGGAACTGCTTCGCAATGCACAAGAGGACAGGCTACTCGACATTGATACTCTGGGCATCATTGAGGGTGCGCTTCAGGTATCCAGCTTGCAGGTCAGGGACATCATGATCCCTCGCTCACAAGTTGTCACTGTAGCTGCCGACCACCCATTGAGTGAGGTAATGAAAACGGTTTGTAATGCATCCCATTCTCGCTTTCCAGTAGTGAGCGAGGATGTGGACAATGTTATGGGGATATTGCTGGCCAAGGACCTGCTAAAAGTGTTTCTGGGGAATAACCATAGCTCATTCAACCTCAAGGGAATAATGCGACCCGCCACCATGGTTCCTGAAACCAAACCCTTGAATATTTTGCTCAAAGAATTTCAGGAAAATCGTCAGCATATGGCTGTGGTGCTTAATGAATATGGTAGTGTTAGTGGGATTGTCACCATTGAGGATGTATTGGAGGAAATCGTAGGCGAAATTGAGGATGAATTTGATGTCACTCATAACAATATCAATAAAATAAATGACCAGCAGTATCATGTCAAAGCGCAGACTTCTATTCATGAGTTCAACCAACACTTCGAGACGCAATATGATGACGAGGACTTCACTACTTTCGGTGGTCTCTTGTTGGACAGGTTCGGGCATATACCTGGTATTGGTGAAACTATAACCATTGAACCTTTCCAAATTACCGTTCTCAATGCCGACAGCAGACAGATTATTATGCTGCGGGTTATGATTGAGCAACCATTGCTCTCAGACACTGCCGAAAACTGACTGGATCGCAACTAATCAGCTCACAGCTTATTCAAAACTCTGATGACTTGATTGATTCGCGGATAATCCACACTTTGGATAACCTGGAATTATGTCGATGTGCTTGCAGTATGCGGCAAGCATACAAGAAGGAGTAGGCAGAACATGCTAGTACTGATGTAATTCCAAAACAAATTGCCATGGGTGCAAAACAGATTCTTATGACTGGGATACCATCATAATCATTGTGAGCCTTTGAAAATCCCAGCAATTCCCGCTAGATCGCTTGGGCTAGTAAAATCAGGGATCCCCGACTGAATTAATGAAAACCTTTCGTAAACTATGCGCTTATTTGAACGCAAAGCAACCATGAATTTCCAATAATCGGAGTGTATTAATGGGCCGTGATTACCATTAAATGAACAGAACGCTGTTATCAACACTGGAGTCTTGTAAGTTGCATTGACTCATCTACTGCTGTTTCCCTAAAGCTACCAATGGTCGATCAAAATTATGTTTAGAGGTATATGGTCAAGTCTATGTACATGCTTATTAAGATTCTCTCATTAATTTGCATGCCTTGGGATCATTTCACATACCGCTTCATCAGCCAATTCGAATGCATGGAGTCTTACTCAACAGCCGGATCTAACCATGCCATATAACCTGGTTGCCGCCCCAATTTCCTTGCACCACCCATAATCCCTTCAGATGTACTACCAATCGCGCCGCAACCTCCCAGCAAAAGTTCAACATTCATTGCAAAATTTGCCTAAATATCAATCATTTAAAAATTTCAAGTGGCACTACAAAGCTACCTGATAACCAAGTCGGCAAGTTCAGAGGGAGAGTTGAAGGATGCGCCACCGATGGGATGGCGCATGGTCAATTGACAAATTTACGGCTAAAACTTGTCGTTGACTGAAATTGTTTAGTGTAGCTGTACATGGTGTTGCTTGAGTCCAAAAGTGCCTGCGGGCACATCGGAATCGAGTTTGGATGCTGCTACGGAGGCGGCTTGGTCCGGCTTGCCCTGTGGATCCGTGAAAAACCTTACGGCGCAACTCCATTGGTCCGAGTTTGGTGATGAAAATAAAGGCCTGATACGGTATCATTACACCAGTTTATACCTGAATCAAAATCGCCGACCAGCTACAACAGCGCAGGCAGGATGCCCCGCCACAGCCATGCCCGAAGAAAATCCACCCCCTTACAATCCCGAAGCGGTCGAAGCTGCCGCCCAACAGTATTGGGACGACAATAACAGTTTCAGAGTTATTGAAGACCCTAAACGGGAAAAATTCTATTGCCTGTCCATGCTACCCTACCCGAGTGGGCATCTGCATATGGGTCATGTTCGCAATTACAGTATTGGAGATGCCATCTCCCGTTACCAACGCATGCTGGGCAAGAATGTTCTGCAACCCATGGGATGGGATGCCTTCGGCCTTCCGGCTGAAAATGCGGCGATGCAGAACAAGACCGCTCCGGCCAAATGGACCTACAGCAACATTGATTACATGCGTCAGCAGTTACAAAGGTTGGGTTATGCCTATGACTGGTCGCGCGAGTTGGCAACCTGCCACAAGGAATACTATCGCTGGGAACAATGGTTGTTTCTGCGACTTTTTGAGCAAGGACTAGTCTATCGCAAACAGGCCGAGGTCAACTGGGACCCGGTAGATCAGACGGTTCTGGCCAACGAACAGGTGGTGGATGGCAAGGGATGGCGCTCAGGCGCGCCGGTGGAACGCAGGAGAATTCCCCAGTGGTTTTTCAAAATCACTGACTTCGCTCAGGAATTACTGGATGATCTGGAAGATCTGGAAGGCTGGCCAGAGAAGGTCCGTACCATGCAGAGCAACTGGATCGGTCGATCCGAAGGCCTTAATCTGGATTTTTCCGTAGCAGGCATCAGTAATCCGGATCTTCAAACTCTGTCGGTCTACACAACACGACCGGATACCTTGCTCGGAGTTACCTATGTAGCTGTTGCACCACAACATCCGCTGGCAGAAAAAGCTGCCGAGGAAAATCCAAAACTGGCAGCATTTATTGAAGAGCAAAATCGGGTCAAGGTGGCAGAAGCCGACATGGCCACCATGGAAAAGCTCGGCATGGACACTGAATTGCGGGCTATCCACCCAATCACCGCTGAAACGGTACCGATTTATACCGCAAATTTTGTACTCATGAGTTATGGCTCTGGGGCGGTGATGGCGGTACCGGGCCACGATCAAAGAGATTGGGAATTTGCTACCCGCTATGGCATTGAAATTAAACAGGTCATAGAACCAATAATTTCAGATCAGATCTGTGATTTGAACCAGGGAGCCTTTACGGATAAAGGCAGGCTAATTAATTCCGGGCAATTCAATGGCATGGATTTTCAGCAGGCATTTGATGCCATCGCAGATTTTCTTGGCCAACAAGGTAAGGGGGAACGTACAGTCAATTATCGGTTGCGCGATTGGGGTGTCTCCCGACAGCGCTACTGGGGTGCCCCCATCCCCATGATCAATTGTGAGTGCTGTGGTCCAGTACCAGTTCCGGATAGTGATCTGCCCGTTGTGTTGCCAGAAGATGTGGATATTGATGAAAGTGGTTCGCCGTTAACCCGCTTGAAAGAATTTACCGATGTAAAGTGTCCAAATTGCGGAGGTGAGGCCAAGCGAGAAACAGACACATTTGACACCTTTATGGAATCATCTTGGTACTATGCGCGCTATGCCTGCTCTGATCAGAATCAGGCGATGTTGGATGAACGCGCCAACTACTGGTTACCAGTTGATCAATACATCGGTGGCATTGAACATGCCATCCTGCATCTGCTATATGCACGATTTTATCATAAGCTGATGCGAGATGCCGGATTGGTTGACAGTGATGAACCTTTCACGAGACTGCTTACTCAGGGTATGGTATTGAAGGATGGTGCCAAGATGTCAAAGTCCAAGGGTAACACAGTGGACCCGATGTCCCTGATCGACAAGTATGGTGCCGATACTGTGCGAATGTTTACTCTGTTTGCTTCCGCTCCTGATCAATCCCTTGATTGGTCCAATGATGGCGTAGGGGGTAGCTACCGGTTTCTCAAACGTTTGTGGAAGTTGATTCACAGTCATCAGCCTGTAGCCGATGGTATTGACTGCACACAGCTGTCAGCTGAGCAGAGGAAGCTGCGCCTGAAAACCCATCAGACGCTGCAGAAGGTAGGCGACGATTATGGTCGTCGCATGATGTTTAACACAGCGATTGCGGCAGTCATGGAGTTGCTTAACACCGTATCAAGCTTTGCAGAATCTGCACAAAGCAAAACCGACCATCAGGTCGTGCAGGAGGCACTGGAATTCAGTGTGCTCATGCTGGCACCGATAGTCCCGCATTTTTGTCATACTGCCTGGCACTATCTGGGACATGATGACCCTGTAATGAACGCACGCTGGCCTTCTGTTGATTCTACAGCACTGGAGGTAGATTCCCAACTGATCGTAATACAGGTCAACGGCAAACTTCGAAGTAGAATAGAAGTACCAAAGGATATCGATCAGGATTCGCTACAATCCCTGGCATTGGCGGATGAGGCTGTACAACGATTTATTGCCGAGAGTACTTTACGTAAGGTTATTGTGGTTCCTGGTCGTCTAGTAAATATCGTTGCCAACTAATAGCGTGAACTGTTTTAATCAAACCTTGTACAACATTTTGCCGATTGCAAGCTCTGGATATGAATGTTGATTTGGTATCTGCCTATCTGCAAAGCCGTATTCTGGAACCAATTCACTAAAATATCCAAGAAGATACCCACCATCAACAAGCCATTCAAAATGCAAAATGGTATGCTGAGCAAGTCAGTGGGACCCACGGTATTGCTCCTTTGCGTGCTGTTAGCAGGCTGCGGCTTTGCCCTGCGCAATGCAGATGGCATTAGGGCAGACTATCAAGCACTAATTCTCGATATCGATCGGCCCAACAGTGAGCTGGCCAGGCTGCTGCTTCGCTCCTTGGAAGCAGCTAAAGTCTCTGTGGTATCGACAGATGCTCCCATACTCTCCCTGACTAACGAGCGATCAGTGAGTCGACCAGTTTCCATCAACCCGAGAGCAAGGGCTGCACAGTACGAAATACGCCTGTCGGTTGACGTTACGCTGGTCAGAGAAGAGGAAGTGCTGCTGACACCACAAACTCTGCAGGTTGAGCGTAGTTACTTTGAAGACATAGCCAACATTGTCGGTAACCAGCAGGAAGTTGAGATCATCACGGCAGAAATGCGCCGTGACCTAGTCAATCAACTACTGCGCCGACTGCAAGCCGACGGTCTGGAGTGATTCCGATGAAAATGAGCCGATGGGGCATTCATGAAAATTAAACCCGAACAATTGATCAATCAGCTGAAACGACAAATTTGGCCCTTATACTGGCTGTCCGGTGATGAGCCTCTGTTAATGCAGGAATCCGCTGATCAGATCAGAATCTATTGTCGCGAGCAGGGATTTATTGAGCGAATAGTGCTAAATATTGAACCGGGCTTTGACTGGGGACAGTTCCAGAGTGCATACAACAATCTGTCTCTGCTGGCCGATCGCAAAGTTCTAGACTTACGTTTTGCGAGCAATAAACCTGACCAAACCGCCAGAGACTGTCTGCTAAAAGCCTTGGAGGCACCTTCTGAGGATATTGTTATCCTGGTCAGCAGCCCGCGACTGGATGCATCTACTCTTAACACCAAGTGGTTCAAGACTCTGGAAGCCAAAAGTGCCCTGATACAGATTTGGCCGGTTAACCAGGAAGGGTTACCAAGTTGGCTGAACAACCGACTGAAACAGGCTGGTATTGAGGCTGAACCAGATGCGATGCAAATATTGTTGGACAAGATTGAAGGCAACCTATTGGCGGCCAAACAGGAAGTCGAAAGACTTAAATTACTTGTTTGCCGTGAAGGAAAGGGTCCTGTTCGTCTGGATAGCAAGACTGTTATGCAATCAGTGGCTGACAGTTCACGCTATAACGCTTTCCAACTAGTGGACGCTGCCCTGCTAGGGGACGTGGCACGAACACAGAAGATTCTAAATAGACTAAAGGCTGAGGACACTTTTCCATTGGTCATTGTAGGCAGTATTACACGGGAATTACGCAGTTTGCTGATCATGGTTGAAAAACGCCAGGACGGACAGGCACTTAATGCGATAATGCAAACCTCAAGGGTCTGGGCTAACCGCAGATCGGTGGTAAGCAGTGCCGTCAAGCGGCTAAGCAGCAACGATATCTGGCGAATGCTTGAACAGGCGTGGGAAATCGATCAGGCCGTCAAAGGTTTGTCGGGGTCCAATCCTTGGGATGAATTGGGCATTTTGCTGGCCTGCCTGGCGGGAAAGCCGCCAGTACATGCACCAGCAGCCTGATTACCCACGCATTCCTCTTACTTTCCAGACCCATTCGCTGATTCCGGGGCAGCGTTAACAGGCCTGAAGACTTTATCTGAGATCAGATTAGTTCAGCCCCCGGCGCTCCAGTAGCGGAGCGATCTCCGCATCACGTCCTCTGAAGTTGCGATACATATTCATGGCTTCTTCGCTACCGCCTCGACTGAGCAGTGTGGTTCTCAAATGATCACCGTTTTCTCGTAGCAGGCCGCCATTTTCTTCAAACCAGTTGACACTGTCTGCGTCCATCACTTCACTCCATATGTAGGAGTAGTAACCCGCAGAATATCCTCCCATAATATGGGAGAAATAGGTTGAACGATAGCGAGGAGGTACTTCTTCAAGAGCAATCCCTGCCTCACTGAGTGCCTGAGCTTCAAATTCCATTATATCCGCTGCCTGTGGCACCTCTTCCGGTGCTAGCTGGTGTAATGCCTGGTCAAGTATGGAAGCAGCCAGATATTCTGTGGTCGCAAATCCCTGATTAAAGACCTGGCTCTCCAGCACCTTTTCCAGTAAATCCATCGGCATTGGCTCACCAGTCTGATAGTGCAACGCATAGTTTTCCAACACTGAAGGCCAGGTTGCCCACATTTCATTGACCTGACTCGGAAATTCTACAAAATCTCGTGGCACACTTGTTCCAGAAAAGTACGGATACTGCACGTCCGAGAATATGCCATGCAGCGCATGTCCGAACTCATGGAACATAGTGGTCACTTCATCGAAGGTCAGCAGTGTCGCTTCTCCTTCTGGAGGTTTGGTTATATTGAGATGGTTACCAACCACCGGGCTGGTGCCGACCAAATTACTTTGTGACACATAGGCATTCATCCATGCTCCGCCCCGCTTGCTTGGCCGGGCATAGAAATCGGCAATAAAAAGAGCCAGTGTCTCACCATTGGCATCAAAAACCTCGAATACCCTGACATCTTCCTGATAGACCGGCAGATCATCACGTTCCTGGAAGGTGATACCAAATAATTCAGTGGCGGCATGAAACACTCCTCTCTCGAGAACGTTGTTCAATTCAAGGTAAGGACGCAATTGGCTGGCATCAAAATCAAACCTGGCAGCACGCACTTTATCTGTGTAAAAATCCCAGTCCCAAGATGCCAGCATAAAATCTTCGCCCGACTCATTGATCATTTGCTGCAGATCATCAGCCTCCTGGCGAGCATTGGCTGCGGCGGGACCCGCCAGCTCCGCAAGTCGCCCATTCACAGCAGCCACGGTTTGTGCAGTCTGATCTTCCAAAATGAAATCGGCATGATTGTCATAGCCCAGCAAGCGGGCTCGTTCTGCACGCAACCGCAGGACCTTGGAAAGGACCTCCCTATTATCAAAGTCACCGCCACGACTTCCACGAGACAGGGATGTAGTGTGAATTCGTTCCCGTAATGAGCGGTTCTGCAGACTCGCCAAGGCAGGCTGACCACTAGTATTGAGCAATGGCAGCACATACTGCCCGTCAAGCCCCCTTCCGCTTGCTTCCTCGGCAGCCGCCTCAATCATTGACTCATCAAGACCGACGAGTTCCTCACGGGTTTCGACCACAATGGCCAGATCATTCACTTCACTCAGTACGTTTTGGGAATATTCAGTTTGCAGCACGGCAATTTCGGCATTGATTGCTTTCATCTGTTCCTGCTGTTCCGGATCAAGTGCAGCCCCGGCCCTGATAAAATCTCTGCCGTAGTGTTCCAGCAAGCGATAAGATTCGTTATCCAGTTCCAATGTGTCTCTTGTCTGATATAGGGCATCAATTCGGGCAAACAAATCCCGATTAAGCAAAATAGAATCTTGATGGGCAGCAAGCCTAGGTGCGAGATTTTGCTGGATAGCTCTGATTTCGTCGTTAGTATTAGCACTGACCATGCCAAAGAATACTCGTGAGACGCGATCCAACAATTGTCCAGAGTTTTCCAATGCCACAATGGTATTGTCGAAATCTGCTGGTTCCTGGGTAGAAACGATGGCATCAATTTCAGCCAGATGCTGCTCCATTCCCTGCTCGAAAGCCGGTAGGTAGTGACTTTCGTCAATGGCATCGAATTGTGGATAGTTTAGGGGTAGGGAGCTTTCGGTGAGAAGTGGGTTGGCCACCTCAGTAATTAGTGTTTCGGGTTTGCTCATATTGTCAGTGCCAGTTTCAGGCATCATGTCACTACCTGCTTCGGTAGCCATAGTTTCAGAAGACTCGGTCGTTTCGTAGTTTTCGGAGCAAGAAATCAGGATCATGCTGCAAGTTAGCAAAGCCAATATGAGTGGAGAGTGTTTCATGGTTGCAATATCCTATAATTAATTTATCAGTATGATTAGTAGTGGAAATCTTATTTGAAGAATCTGTGAGTAATTTAATAAGGCACAATTATTATGGTTTATAACATACTGGTCTGATGTTTCAGGTGGAGAATCAATAATGCTGTGAATCATATATTGTTTCATCTACCGCATCGGGAGCTTTTATCCCTCGCTGATTTAATTTACCTGACAATTTCCAGCAGACTGGTTTTAGAAAATTCCGGACAGATGATTCACATTGATGCTACCTGTTTCTTCAATCCTATGATTGACCTGCAGTTCATATTCCGGAATGTTATCAAGCATCCTGCCGTGCAAGGAACACTTCAAGATCGTTTCCTTTAGCGTAACTAGGTCAAGCAATTAAACAATTTATTCCTGCGCCAACGGCTTTAACCTTGAGGCATCAGCAAACGGGAAAGTAATTGAAATTGCAGACCTAGTTAATACCGCCGGTAAAAACTCTTAACCTACTGTAATTTAAAACTCTATTATCGCAGTATGAAAATTTCAAAATGGGGGCATAAAAAAATCACAATTGATATTTTTCTTGCGATCTGACGGCAATCTAGAAATCTTTGACTGAAAATCCAGTATTTTAGTGAATTTTCAATGCGTTGAAGTTTTCATTCGGACACTAAGTAATAGAGTCAAGCAAATAATTCCAAGATCTGGAAACTACTGATAATCAACTAGGCCTGTGCGTTTGAATAACGTCGCCCTTGCGCTGTAGGACGGTCACGCCCTGTGACAACGCTTGATTCTTGAGATCATCATTGATATGAAAAGTAGCCAATGCCAATCGCTGTCTGTGATTGCTTAAACCAGGGAACAGTTTCCGGAAATTGGGGCCTTTCTTTTTAATCAGCTTCTCCAGATCTTTTTTATGTGCCTTGTGTTTAACCTCAATGACGAACAGTTCCTGTCCATTCAACAATAATAGGTCGAACTCCTCTGTAAGCCCGGTTTCCTTGAAACCCTTGAAATTGCAAAAGATGGAGTCGAAGCGAATTCCGTCCAGAATCATTCTTTCCTTGAGGCTGTTGTAGTAGTATTCCTCAACCACTGAGCCTAGGTTATTGCCCATGCCGCCCAATATTTCTGACGCTTCCTTTAATTTGGCGTCAGTTTTTGCCATACTTTTTTCCAAATTGGCCTGATTTTTTTCCCTATCAGCTGTAATCTTATCCTGCAGTGCTTCAATTCTATCCAGTCTATCCCAGATTCTTGCCGTTTCATCTGCGTCCATCTTCAGAATTGCTTCAGTTTTATCCAGTCTATCCCAAATTCTTGACGTTTCATCTGCGTCCATCTCCTGCTTGGCAGCAGATGCCTCAAGCAGCTTTTCAGTTCTGTCCAGTGTTGCTCTGATTTCGACCCATTCAGATGCACCCTTTTCCATCAGTGCTTCAGTTCTATCCAGTCTATCCCAGATTCTTGCCGTTTCATCTGCGTCCATCTTCAGAATTGCTTCAGTTTTATCCAGTCTAGCCCAGATTTCTGCCTTATCAACTTCATTCTTTGCTTGCAAGGCAGTCGTTTCCTTCTGCCCGGCCTCTAATTTTACCAGTCGAGTTTCTGCTTGGTCATCTGCGACAGACAAACCGACATTCTGTGCTTTTGATTTCTCATCAGGCATTTGGTAATCCTCTTTCTAATGCAGATAATAAGTTTATACTTTCAACAGAATATTGCATAGAAAAATTTGTTCGATTGATTGTAGTGTGATGCAAATTAGGGAGTTATTTAGGTTCATGATTCCACCAGGCAAGATCAGAAAATGACCTCAAGTCAAGCTCATGAGTCCACGCCGAGCGGTGCTGTTGCGAAACATGAAAGTATGTCTCTGCCATTTTTTTAGGCAGTAATAAACCGTCATGCTCCAGTCCCCGCTGTTCACGCAAGGCCTGGAATTTATCTGCACCGAGCATCTTGCCCAGGGTGTCAGGTGCATCGACTGCACCATCAATCAGAATATGGACAACATGGATTCCTCTGGAGGCATATTCAGCATTAAGACTCTGGCATAACATCCGACGCCCACCCATTGCAGCGGCATGCGAATGCTGGCCTGCATTGCCCCGAACCGCTGCAGTGGCGGAGGTCACCAACAGGGTTCCGCCACCACGCTCCGTCATTAACGGGAATAGTGTCGCAGCAACCCGAAATAACGCAAAGGTAGCCATGCGCCAACCGAGTTCAAAAGCCTTATAGCTGGTTTCTTCCAAACTTCTATTGCCGATTTGCGCTCCAAGATTAAACAACACCACATCAATCGGACCGATCTCTGCTTCTATGACATGGATGCAATTCTCAATGGCATCTTCCTTGACTACATTCAGTAAATATCCGCTGGCTATGCCTCCCTGTTGCTTTATCTCGCTTACCAGTCGGTCCAGACCTTCTTGGTCGCTACGCCGACACAAGGCCACATGAAATCCTTCGGCGGCAAACCGCTTGCCAACATGACCACCGATACCTGCCCCAGCTCCGATTATCAGGCAGACTTTTTCCATGATATCTTCACTCTACTTTTGATTGATAATTCTGATTTTCTTTAGGATCTTGTGACTGTTTGATACAACTTTGCATCCACACCCTACTGTTAAGTCAATCAAAAAATGACGGATGAACACGCTTCAGTTTAACTGGCTGCCTTGCTAATCAAAGCATATGAATGATTCCATCTATGCGACAAATATCCATTGACTTGACACTACTCTGGAAACAATGAAACTACTCAGCTATACGAACTACCTTGTTTTTAACCAGATTGTTCAGTGATTCATCAACATAGCCAAGTTCTTTAAGTACTTCAGATGTGTGCTCGCCGATTTGCGGAGCTGGCCTATTCATCGCACTGGGCGAGCGTTCAAAATGGGCAGCGGGTTGGGCCTGCCTGACTTCACCAAACCCAGGCACCACCTTTCTTTTCACTGTTTCACTGGCAATAACCTGTGGATGCTCCAGCAAATCCATGCGATCCAGAAGTGGCGCACAGGGTACGTCATTCTCTTCTAGCCTTGCCAGCAATTCTGCACTGTTCCATTTACCGACTTCTGCGGCAATGATGTCTCGACGCAGTTCTGCATTTGCCCGTCGTGCCTGTGCCGTCTGGAAACGCTCATCTGTAATGAGTTCTTGCCTGCCCAGAGTCTCACAGATACCTTTCCATTCCTTATCCGAAATTACGCTTATTGTTATGTATCCATCACTGGTGTCATAAATCAGATCAATGGAGGAAAAGGTACGTTTCACATCAACCTCTTTTTCGGCGAAGGTTAGCCCGGCCATGCCCTCCGGCCATAGAAAGGCGATGGTGGCATCAAGCATGGACAGCCTGATGTGCTGACCCTCACCACTACGCTCCCTATAATACAATGCACTGGATACGGCCTGGGCAGCAGTTAGGGCAGAAACCTTGTCAGCCAGAATGATGCGAAACATGTCTGGGCACCCGGTCTTGCGGTTGGACTGAATATCAGCCGAACAGGACAGTCCTTGAATAATTGGGTCGTAAACACGCTTGCCTGCATAAGGCCCCTTTTCTCCAAAACCACTGATTGAGACATAGACAATATTCGGATTGGATTCCCTGATCTTTTCTTCCGGAAATCCCATGCGCGCCATGGCTCCAGGCCTGAAGTTCTGTAGCAGAACATCGGCGGTTGGGATTAGTTTCCAAAGTATTTCCCTGCCGGCATCTTTTTTCAGATCCACCGCCAGTGAACGCTTGTTCCGGTTGCAGGAATAGAAAGTTGCTGTCAGCCCATTATGCGGTTGTCCCAAGTAGCGCATTTATTCACCATGGACAGGTTCAAGCTTGATAACATCGGCACCCTGATCAGCCAACATCATGGCGGCCACCGGGCCGGACACCATAGTCGTCAGATCAAGTACACGAATTCCAGAAAGAGGTCCCATGTTATTTTTCCATGAGTCTCTTTGTGCAGTTAATTGTCATGGCCCGATCATAAGCAGGCCGCTGGGCAATGCGCTGATGATACTCAAGTAGCGAGGCTGGCACAGTCACACCGTAATTTACCGCCCAGTCCAGGCAGGTCATCAGTAGCAGATCAGGCAAGCTAAACTCTTCTCCCATCAAAAAGTCCTTTTCACCCAGTTTACGGGCCACAACGCCCAGGTGCAGTTCGGCATAGGACTGAGCAGCACTGACAACTGTCGGCGAAGTGCCATAAATCTCACTCAGATCCTGATGCCGTCTCATCACATACAGGCTGGTTTCGTCTATCTCGCCATAAATATAACAACACCACTGATCTTCCATAGCACGATGTCTTGTGTTCTGTGGCGGCATCAGATTGTCTGATGCATAGTTCTCTATCAGATATCTGCAGATTGCAACACTTTCAGACAGCAGCATCCCCTTGTCCTCCAACAAAGGAATTTTCTGCGCCGGATTCATTGCCGTATACTCAGATGTTCTGGTTTCACCAGTTCGCGGTCCAATCGGTATAAGATCATAGACCAGCCCCAGTTCCTCTGCTGTCCAGATCGGACGCAAACTGCGTGCGGTGCCGGCACCCCAGATCTTCATTGTGCTTTTACCGTCAGATTCATCACTGTTTTTCTCTGCTCAACAAATGAAGTCTTCAACAATTAGCTGTCTGATGCTCATCCTGCAAATTCCAGGCTATTTTAAAACTTCTGCACACCTAGACACATACCGCCTTCATGGTTTAACTTGCTACTCAATCATTGATGAGAGCATATTAGTGCTTATAAAGCGACTGTTATACTCATTGGTGCTGTTTACGACAAGTTCAAGCCGCAGTGTAGCCCGTGTCATGCCACAAAACAGGACTCTTTCATTGCGTGTGAGCTTGTCAGTTGTAGTTTCCGGGTCTACATCCACCAGAATTACTACCGGTGCCTCCTGTCCCTTGAACCGATTAACACTGTCAAAAGTCAGTTTACCGTTAGTCCACTTCTGGCGACCTCGCTGATCATACTCACCTGTGAATCGACGCAATTCAATGCCGCCTACTCCGACATGGTCTTTGAATACCGAACTTTGAGAACTCTTACAGGTGAGAATAACAATATCTTCGGGAGAAATTCGGTGCTTCATAAGTTTTAGGATGATCTTGCCAACGATACTCGGTTGCTGATCACTGTCGGTATAGGCATGAACGGCAACTCCCATGCCGGGCAAATCGTTACCTTGCCCGCACTGAATCGGTGATGTGTCATGGATAAACCTGACAATTGACTCAGGCGAGCGATAATTGATCCTGCTATTGTAGGTAACAAAACCCTCGAGACTGACTGGCGGTTTGTCATACAGATTCTGCTCAGCATCCTCTAGCCAGAGAATGTTGGCACCCTTGCGCAGAAAAAGCTGGATGATCTCAAACCAATACTCTTCAAAGTCCTGTCCCTCATCAATAATAAGAGTATCGTATTTGGACTCCTCGGGGATGTGGCTATTTAAAATCCGGTCGAAAACTTTTTGCCAGAAATCCGGATCGCTTTCCATTGTCATGTATTCCAGCCGTTGCCCGCATGATCGCAGGTAGTCATCACAAAATTTGTGAAAGTTACTGACCTCACCGTCCTCTCCGATACTGTTCTTCAGACGATCAGCCAAGGGTCGATTGAAGCAGGTGAGCAGAACCTTACGATTGGCATTGACCTCGCGTTGCAGAAAGCGCCTGGCAAACAGGCTTTTGCCAGTACCGGCACCCCCGCAAATCCTAAGCCGAAACGGTTCCATTTCAAGATTGGTCAGAACATCTGACAGTGCACCAGTCTGGCGTACGAATTGTCTTTCCTGTGAACCCTTGTATGCATGAATATCGGGCACCAGATCAAAGGTTTGGTGAAAAAACTCCTTGACCTGTTTACCCCAGTCATAATGCATCCCCTCTCCGCGATCCAGCAGGAACTGTATGCGTTCGGTCAAACCATCTTTGGCTGATGCATCAACTATACGCTCGCAATTTAACCCAGCTGCATTCAGTTTTTTTATCCGGTAATCAGGACAGTAAATCAGATAGTCCACCGCAAGTTTTCGGTCCCGGCCATGTTGCGAGTTGAACTTGTCCTGTACCTTATGAATTGATCGGTGTAGCTGTTGTGCGACATTTTTTTCGACAGAGCCGTACCGCTTTACCAGCCCCTCGTCTGTTTCTTCCAGTCCACCATTTTTCTGCTCAATAAAGAGCACTTCTCCGGCGCGATTCAGCACCACGAAATCAATCTCGCCAAAATGAGTCCAGGACTCATACTCTCTTGACCAGTGAACCCCGTGAAATACCGTGTAATCGTTTGGCAGACCTTTTTCAAGTATTTTGAGAGCCGCAAGTTCATGTTTATGAGAACTCTCAAGAGACAACCGGGAAAGGCTGGATGGAATGATTTTGGCCAGTTGGGGCCTCCCATTTCTGCTTTAGCCTGTGGCTTGTGATTAAGGGGTCAAATCTGTCAGCAACTGTGCGCCAATCTAATTATCTTAACTGATTGCAGTATAGCAAAATGTAGGAAAGAATCCTCAGTGGCTGAGCTACTTAATCAGAGCTCAAGTGAATGCTCCCCTCTAAAAGGGGTGATTTCTGACTCATGGATTACAACGAATATTTCAACCATATTATGAATACCTCCACAGACAGAGACAAAAAGTCCTGTCAACTTAGCTCAGAGCTATGCAAAAAATTGTTGGCATGCTGTCAAGGCAAAACCAAGTCTGATCCTGCTTCCGGATTTCACTTCTGATTCAGCAAATGAGTATTGCCCGTACCCAGATCAACATCTACAATGTCCCAGTAATTGGCTGTAACCACATTGATACCAGCCCATGTAATCTACCATTAGAGATTATGGATCATGAGCCTGCTTGCCTACTGTGATATAAAATTCTGCGTTTTCAGACTCCAATTGCTACTGCAAGTTCTGGTATCAACACTTTTGCTGCTGAGCGGCACACCACTGCGGGCCGATGTCAGCAGTGCCATGCTGGCTATGGAAAATCCGGCGAATCCACTATTTAGGTTCACTACCTCACGGGGAACGTTGTATCTGGAGTTATTTCCAGCAGAGGCACCCGAGAATGTGGCGAATTTTATGGCACTGGCTGAGGGAAAGGTGACATTTCAGGATCCCGTTAGCAACTCAAGTTATACTCCCCGTTACTACAATGGGATGCGCTTTCATCGAATCATACCTGGCTTTGTCATTCAGGCGGGTTCACCCCATTACCATCCTTTAGGCTTCCCTGAGCGGCTGCTCAGGGATGAGATTAATGCTGGTGCACTGGGCTTGGACCGGTTGACTGTTTTGGCCGACGACGGATCCATAAACCCTATTCTGAACATTACCGATCAGGACGATCTGACACAGAGAATTCTTGATCCTTTGTATGCACAGATGAACATCAATTCTCTGGAAAAACTGAAAGACCAACAGTCGCAGGTATTGATTTCCTTACAATCATTGACTGTCATGCAACTGTACCAGTACGAGGGATTCAGTTATCAAAGCGATTTCCCAACTCGCGGTTTCCAGCGCGGCACAGTGGCAATGGCCAATGATGGTCCCGGCCGTAACGGTCCAGAATTTTTTATCACCCTGGCTGATACCCGCTGGCTCAATGGGCGTTATACTATTATTGGCAGAGTGGTTGAGGGTATGGAGATTGCTGACAGCATTGGTTCCGAAGCGGTGAACCCGGCAACCCCTGATCCGGCCAGCCCTTACATTTACGCCATACAGCGCGCAAACTAACCTTTTACTGACACCCACAAGCCGTGGTTAACTTTACGAGTGCCGTTCACAATTAACCTATGTCGAAAAAAAGCAAAAACAGAAAACAAGCACAACGGGGTATCTATGCCCTTTGTATTGCCGCGGGTGCAATTCTTGGCTTGGGCCTGGGACCAGCCTTCGATAATGTCCTTCTATCCTCGTTTGGTGGTATCGCACTGGGTACTTTGGCTGCATATGGCTTCACCCGACTTGCGTCCAAAACTAAAAGCAGAACCCGATAAGAGTTCATCAGGTAACTGGACAGGTACCGGAAAACTCGCTGACAAAGTGAGTTCTATGACACTAAATCTGGATCTTGCGGCCACTGCTTCGGGCAATGGATCATTTCAGCGACTTTTACTTCAACGTAGTTCTTGATTGCTGCCAATGGATATTGCCTTGCAAGGTATGGCTATCTCGGTTAACGCAATTACTTTCAGCTAACCCAAAATGGAGTGGAGTTGTTAGTTTTGCGATAAGGGGTTCAATTTGATGAAGATGGGACTAACTATTGTATTGAGCATGGTTGATGAGAGTCCAAATTTGCATCATCTATATCAGCGGGCAGGCACTTGGTAGGACTCCTTAAAAATCTCACGATGATAAGGCGGCAAGGATTCAAGGATTTGTCTGCCATACCCCTTGTTCACAATGCGTTGATCAAACAAAGTGATTTTGCCTTTGTCAGATTCGCTGCGCAAGAGTCGACCACAGGCCTGCATTAGGCCAAAGGCAGCATCAGGGACCTGTAACGCAAAGAATGGCTTCTCTCCCTTTTCTTCCAGCCAGGCAGACAGCGTACTCTCCACCGGATCGTTAGGCTGTGAAAAAGGGATCTTCGCTATCAGGACATGGGTGCAGTAGTCACCCGGGAGGTCTACACCTTCGGCGAAACTGGCCAGACCAAAAATAAGGCTATCATCGCCGTTATCTACCCGCTTACGATGTTCTTTCAGCAGCTGATTTTTCTGATGTTCGTCCTGACACAAGACAATCTCGGCAATCTCCTCAGGCAACTTTTCCAACACATCTCGCATCTGTTTGCGACTAGAAAACAGCATTATAGCCGCCATTGGTGATTGCAGTAGTTGAGGCAGTGCATTGACGATAGCTGCCGTGTGCGCCTCAACGTCGCTGGGATCACAGCCAAGTTGCGGTATGGACAATGTCGCCGCCTCGGCATAATTGAAAGGGCTGGAAATACGCAAGTAGCAGGTGCGCTCCGGCAGACCAGTACGCATCTCCAGCACATCAAACTTGCCAAGAGCTGAAAGGGTGGCCGAGGTGACCACCGCCGCCGCACATTCCGACCACAAGCTCTGTTCCAGATTGGTTGCGGCCAAAACAGGGCTTACGGAAAGTTCTATATCGGAAAAATCATCCCTTTCGCTGAGCGTTAGCCAGCGGGCGAACGGAGCCTCTCCCTCGGAATCATCACGGGCAAAGTCAAAAAGTAAATCATATACGCTCTCACAGCGTTTTCTCATTGTACCGATCAGTGGATACAATTGCTCCACTGTTGCCTTACTATTGGGATTTGTTGATTCTTCCACCAATTCAGCCAGTTCATCAGCCGTATTTTCGAGCAGACTAGTCAGTTTTTTGAAGGGAGCAACTAGATCATCTGTGACCTGCTTTACTGGTTCTGGAATACGCCCTTGTTTGAAAGGCATTCTTGATAGCTGGCCATAGGAGTTAAGCTCCACCCCATCCTCAAGGATTTGCTGCAGCAGGTCAGAAAGCTGTTGCAGCCCTTCCTTACTTTGCCTGCACAGTGGTTTGATCTCATCGCTGAATGTACCCCGAAAGAACTTTTCTTTGTCAAGTCTGGTGAAGCTATCCAGTACTGTGTCCAGCCAGACTAGTGTGGACTTGATTTTGGCGGAACTGGCAAAATGGCTATTGCTCTTTTTAGAAAGGTTATGTCCCTCATCAAAAATGTAGATACTGTTCTGCGGCATTGGCAGTACAATTCCGCCACCAAGTGCTAGGTCTGCCAGCACCAGATCCTGATTGGTTACGATAACGTCGGAATCTTCCACTGATTGTTTGGCTTGAAAGTAACAACACTGCTGAAAATAACTACAACGACTTTTGAGACAACCGGCATTATCGACAGTCAAAGGGATCCAATCTTCATCATCGACAGGCGCGTGCCAAGCATCGCGGTCTCCCTGCCAGTTGCCATTATTCAATTCTGACTGAAATCGCTGGTACAACTCCATTGTCGTCTCATCCTCAGCCCATGGAATCTGACCAAACAAATCCAGCATTTTATGCCGTTTACTAACAGGCTGTAGCCGGGATTCCAGCTGAGCCAGGCACAGATATCTTCTGCGGCCCTTTGCCAGGGCATATGAGAACTCCAGATTAGTACCTTTCTGTAAATCGGGTATATCCTTGTGAATCAATTGTTCTTGTAAAGCGATAGTAGCAGTAGCAATAACCAGCTTTAGATTGCGGGCCTGAGCAATAGGAATAGCTGCTAAAAGGTAGGCCAGGGTTTTTCCAATGCCGGTACCAGCCTCCACCACACAGATTGGGCCCTCACCGTCTGTCTCTTCCTCCTCGGATATGGCATTTGCAATCCTAGCGATCATCTTTTTTTGGCCGTCACGCGGCTTATGATCCCGGAATTTAAGGTACTGTCTGTAAGCGGCTTGGATGTCAGCCTTGATGTCATTGGGCAACATACGGAGTGTCTCTTACATATATAGGTTCAATATTGTAGAAAAGATTAATTACTAATTATATATCAGCACTGCCTGAATTGCAGAGGAAAATATAATGGTCTGAATAATCTTGACAGCTGAAAGATAGGGTTCTATACGATACGGGCAATGGATTTTTGCTATTTAATCATAGAATCGATACTGATCTATATTGAAACGCAAAAACCAGTGGTAGAATTGAGCCAGAATTCATTTTCCATAGTGAAATATATGTGATGTCAGTAAAATAGGATTTGCGTCATGTGAGAACAGGAATTCCTGACTTGATGAAAGATTGCTCCTTAAGCAAGGGCAACAAATTCATACTTCAAGGCAAGAACCTCAAATATCAAATTGGATCTAGGAGAGGTAGTGATATCTCCACAAGGAAGATAGCAAAAGAACCGGCTAGAATTTAATTAGTTTGAGTTACAGTGTTAAAAAATCCTAGAGTAAATCAAAATAGATATTTTGTTATACCAGTATATGAAATCGGCCTTTATACTATTGATCAGGATATTGATATATGGCACTCATAACTGATATACTTTTGGTCACGAATCGGGAAATATGATTAGTGTAAGCTTGATTTGCAAGAAAGTTCGCTAGCCGATTTAGAATATATTTGAATAGAATTAAATTTCTCCGGATTCCAGTATTTGTCAATTGACGCAGATTTCCTTAAAATTCGTGTTCTGGAATCACTTTAGATTGGTAAGTATCACTCATGGTCAGTAAGTTTGGTTATGAAATCAGCCTTGAAATACACTGGATTAGCATAGCAACATTATCGATTAATTTAGTCTATTCATGCCTGAGTTGCCGGATAACAAAGCAAACATATTAAAAATGACGTTAGAATCTACAACACAGGTCCCATCAACTGAGGACAAAACGGCAAAAAACACACATCCAAAGACTACGGGTGCTACAGTCGAACCTTTGGCTGAAACAACTGTGCCCTTATCAGGCTCGCCCGCCACTATGCCCTCTTCTGATTCTGTCGATTCCACTGTTATGGCAGATAACAATACTGCAATTGATTCGATTACCAATCCAGCGTTATTTCCTAGCCCCGCCGATACTGATGCCGAAACACCTCAAATCTCAGACGTGGAATCTTCAATGTCTGAGAAAACCAGGCGTAAATCTTCGGTATCCCTGCCCAAACCCAATGATTTGGAACTGGATAAAGAACTTAATACGCTGAAAGTCGAACTAGAGAAGTTAAGCCCCAAGCATACGGCTAGACTGGCAACTATTAACCATCAGTTCAATAGACTCCGCAAGTTTATTGAGGATCATGAGCAATCCCTCCATGTACTAGCTAACAGCTTGCAAGATATATTGAACCAAAAATCTGCCGAAAATGAGAAACATCAGCAAATACTTAAAGAACAGGCTCACAAGCTTGTCGCTCAGCTGAAATCGGCACTAGAGGAAGGAAAGTCAAATGACGCTTTATCCTCCTGGGACAAAATTCAGAACAGTATCAGCCATACCAATGGTAATATCCGAAAGGAGCTACAGGCACTATCTCAACCATTAAAAGCCGGAATCACGGAACTACGGGACTGGAAGCTATTCGCTGCCACAGAAAAGAAAAAGGAACTGATCGAGAAGATGGACAAGCTGCAGGAGTCCATCCTTCAACCGGGTGACAAAATCAAACATATCAATAGCCTGCACAAACAGTGGAAAGAACTGGGACGTTCCAACCAAAATGAGGAACTATGGCAACTCTTCAGAAAATCCTCCGATATCGCCTGGGAGCCCTGCAAGGAGTACTTGAAACAGCGTAAGCAGCTCATGACTAAAAATCTGCAAGCCCGTCGCCAGCTAAGTGATGATTTGGAAACACTGCTAAAAAACGAAGCCGAAACTGAAAGTGGACTCTCAATTACCGATCTGGACAAAGTACTAAAAGAATCAGAAACTCGTTGGAAGCAACATGCTCCTGTTGAGCATAATCGTATCAAGGGACTACAAATACGCTACAACAAAATACGCAAACAACTTCTAAGGCTGAAGAGACACCAACTCAAGGCCAACACCAAACAGAAAATGGATCTGCTGAACCAGGCAGAGGCATTACTGAAACTTGACGACCCTAGAAAAGCTATGAATAAAGCCAAAAGCCTGCAACAGCAATGGAAGCAGGCTGGTCAGGGCAACTTCAAGGAAGATCGTGTTTATTGGGAGAAATTTAGGGCTGTCTGTGATGAAATTTTCGCACCATTAGCTCGGGAAAGAGAGGAGCGAGCGAAAACAAAATCTAGACAGAAGCTATCCCAAACCAAGGCTAGTGAATTACTGGGAACACTGGAAAAACTATGTACATTGGAAGGCGAGGCATTGTGTGCCGTTCTGCCAGGTTATAAAGATCAACAGCAATCCTTTGCCTCCTGCCTTGAAGACATTCAGGGTAATCAGCGCAAGACTCTGCTAGAGCGTTTTAATAATATCAAGCGTAAACTCGATACCCGCATCAAGTCTCTGCCCGACAAAAAGAGTCAGCAGCTGTTCACTCTTATTCAAGGCTGCCTTGAGTACTTATGCCCACTTGAAGCCAAGCTTTTGGGTCCTAATCCTGATTTGCAGGCAGTACAAAACGACTTCGACGCTGAGCACTGGACATCCCTCCTCCCGAAACATACAACGGAAAATCCATCTATAAGCAAACAAGGCAATCCTGCTAGCAAAAGGTCTCATGACAACCTTGATACACAAATTTTGACTTTGCTACAGGCTCGGGTTGGAAAACTTACCGATTCCAAGGATATTGCTGACTATCATGAGGCTGTAGAATTGGCTGGTCAGCAGCTTAAGCTACTCTGTATTGAAGCGGAGATTCGGACCGGTTCCGAATCTCCAGAAACAGACAAGGCCCAACGGATGGAAATTCAGCTCAAGCAGCTGAAAAAAGGCTTCGGCCAACGTCAACCAGACCGGGAAAGTGACCTGAAATTTATCCAACAAAGCCGTATGAAGTGTCTGTGTATTGGCCCGGTTTCTGAGCAGGATAAGCTAGATTTCAACAAACGACTGGAGAAAAGCCTGGGACTACTTGGTTGAGAATCAGGTTTTTTTGGAGCCGAGATCAAGTTTACTCAAGATGGGATTGGCGTAACTATATAACCATATTTTATGCAGCTTGGGATCTACAGACTGCAGTCGTTTTTCAAACACATTTACCGAATCAATGGAAATTGGGTTATCCAGTTTAGGTTCCAGTCCCGTCTTTTGATGAGTATCGAATTCGGTTTTAATTCGTTGTAGAGCCAGTTCGTTAGTGTCCCATAATTTGTAATTGTCGACTATCTGTGCATCTATCTCTGATGCGGCCTCATCTGCATTCGTGGATTTAAAGAAAATCTCACTCCCAAATGCAACATGGACTCTGCCCTTGAAGCCCATCATCCCAGTGACGATACTTTTGACATCTGCCTCCTCATTCTTGGAAGTATCACTGTTTTGTTCTTTCTGGTAAATCCACTCAGCCTTCATCACATCACAGGGGTCGAACTCATAGGAAATAGCGACCGGGACTATGTGTAACTGGCGCAGACTTTCTGCAAACTGTAAGTCTCGTCTCGCCATAGTCAGCATCTTAATTAGTGCCGGTTCGGTGCGGTCGACACCATCCTTTGCCCGTCCTTCCCGCTGGGCGATCCATACATTCTGACCCGTTTTGATACTTTGGTGGATATATTTGGACAAGATGGTGAGGTGTTTAAGTTTCTCTCGCCCCTGGAGAGAGCGTTTGACAATGAAGCTCTTATTTAGTCGCATCAGGTCAGCTACGAATGGCCTCCTCAACAAGTTATCTCCGATTGCTATTTGCAGAGTGTCATGGCCGGCATGATAAAGCATGTAGTTGACGAAGGCTGGATCCATCGTGATGTCACGATGATTAGAGATAAACAGATAATTTTTGCCATCACCTAAATTATCTAGGCCGGAACTGGTTAATTCAGTAGTGGTATCATGGATAATCTTGTCCATATATCCGGAAAGAACATCCTGCATGGATTTAACATCGTAAACTCCCTTTACCTGTCGCCTTAGTTTGAGCTGAACTAGTTTTAATGAAAATATGCGAAATAGGTTGGTGAGCTTTGGATGGTAGAATCTAGCGATGCTGCCTAGAAACTCAGAATTAACTATCAGCTGCTCAAGTATAGGCCTGACTTCATGGTCCAGATAGGGCCTGATATCTTCAAATATCTCCTGCGGATTTTCAATATTGAGTAAATGATTTTCCATTTCCTTCATACTGGTGCCATGCTATCCGCCGACTTGTTGGTTCTGAAATGCAGCGTTCTCACATAGCTTTCAAGCTCATCCAAAAGTGCATGTTGCTCGGTACTAGCTGCCTCCTTGGCCTTTGCCAAATCGTTCTGGTAGCTTTCAACCGCATTGGGATCATTTATCCTTGCCAAGCGAAATTCTTCCCAGAGTTTTTGTTCTTCTTGATTTAATGATTCGGGGAAATTTCGGGCCCGATATCGAAATAACATCTCCTTCAACCTGCGATCTTTGAAGGGTAAATCCAGCCGCCCCAAGTCTTCGGCAGAGGTTGTCGTGACCAGCTTCATATACTCCATATCATGATCAGAGAAAAACCCGGCATAAAGCATATAATCCGGATCGGTTTCTGGAGCCATGGACTGGCTGCGGTACAGATTTTTGACCCTTTTCACTAGCCCCGGCTTCGACAGCAACTTGTCTCGATATTTCTCACTCCGTTCAAGATCAAATTCAAATTCAGTAGCCTGCTCCGCGGTCAGAATAGCTGGCGTGGTTACCACAGGACAGCGATTGGTGGAGATATTAACCAGTGGAATGCGATCGACACCCTCTGGCAGTTCTGAAGATGGTGTAAATAGTCTCTGCTGCAGTTCCGCCTCAGACAAATACATCCAGGATTCCGGATCAATCCGCAGGTCGCAAACAATAATACCATTTGTATTGTGCGGATGAGCACATAAAGGCATAACCAGACCTAGGCAACCGCGGCCAGTCTGATATAGTCCAGAAACATGCAGTAGCAATTGTTGTGAATCCAGATTGATCAGCTCCATCACTTTCTTTTTTCGGCGTAACCCATACACATAGTCAAAAAGTCGCGGCTGATATTGCTTGATCAGTCTCGCTATTGCAATGGTAGCCTTCACGTCAGCCAGAGCATCATGGGCATCATCATGCTCAATTCCGTTGGCTTTAGTCAGATCTTCCAGTTTAAAGCTGAGGCGGCCATTATCCTTCCTAGGCCAGTTGATACCATCAGGTCGTGTTGCTGCACACAGGCGTACCATGTCAATGATATCCCAGCGCGAATTATAATTGTTGTACTCCCGTTTATAGGGATCGATAAAATTACGGTATAGCAATTGGCGGGTAACCTCATCATCAAAGCGAATGCTGTTGTAACCCACTCCGCAAGTCCCCGGCATATTGAGCTCATTATGAAGTCTTTTTATAAATTCCGCCTCTGATAGTCCTTCCTTGAGGGCATGCTGGGGCGTAATACCAGTTATTAAGCACGCCATAGGACTTGGCAAAAAGTCATTGGCTGGTTGGCAATATAGATTCAGCGGATCGCCAATTACATTAAGGTCCAGATCGGTACGAAGGCCGGCAACCTGACTGGCACGATCCCGCCGTGGGTCGTTGCCAAAAGTTTCAAAGTCATACCAGAAAATGCTTGGATTAGTCATGAGATATCCTGAATTTAAAAGAGACCATTGTTACATGGCCATTTTTCATAACTTAATGCAATCGGGTGACTACCTTGGAAATCCCATGCTATACAGACAATCTAAATCTGACTATCAGAGTGAGATTCTGAGCAGATCTGAATGAACGAGTGGCCAATCTCAGGAATTAATGTCAGAAGGCATTTCAATCGGAAATTCCCTCAAATACTCGCCAAAAGAAGGGATAGGAATCTTATAATGATCTGGAAGACTTTTCGAATCCATCAATACTCCTGCATGCAAGGCATCAGTCAGAAAGTCATTCGTGGATAGACCCATTTTGTTTCTCATTCTCTCGGAAATATTATCAATCTCATCCCAACTCAATAGTCTATTCCTTTCCTCTGCTGCCTCAGCCAGTTGCTTATATACCCAAGGTTCTCCTGAGCATGCCTTGAGCCGAGTGTAATAGTATTGTTCCTTCTTTTCCTTTCCCAGCTCAACGGC
>JAPORB010000017.1 GCA_026710425.1 Gammaproteobacteria bacterium | reverse complement strand
GTTTATGCTGTTCTGAATCCATTACTGGACGCACGGACACGAAGACTATGGGCGGCAGCCGAGGCTGTGGCCATTGGCCGAGGAGGAATCTCGCAGGTGGCCAAGGCGACTGGTATGTCGCGTACGACAGTACGTGTGGGATTGAAGGAGCTGGAGTCGGGTGATCCATTAGTGAAATCGACTGGGCGATTGCGCAGCCCAGGCGGAGGCCGCAAGTCACTAATCAAACATGATCCGAAACTTGTTGAAGCTTTGAAAAATGAGTTGGAGCCAGACACTCGCGGCGACCCCATGGAGCCACTTCAATGGACCAGTAAGAGTGCGGCCCGGCTCTCGGAGCGTCTAGGAGAGGTTGGGCATCCGGCAAGTGAACGAACAGTAAATCGTCTGCTGCATGAGCAGGGGTTCAGCCTACAAACTAATCGAAAAATACTTGAGGGTCGACAGCATCCGGACCGGGACGGTCAATTCCACCGTATCTACAACCGCGTTCGCGCGTTTCAGCGCATGGGGCAACCGGTAGTCTCGCTCGATATCAATAAGAAGGAGCTGGTGAGTGCGCTCCGCAATGACGGGAAGGAATTGCACCTCAAGCGGCGTCCGAAGGAAGTCGGGATACACGACTTCAATGAGCCCGAACTGGGTAAGGTATACGATGTCTGTGACCAAGAGAAAAACACGGTCTGGATGAACGTGGGTATGGACCATGATACGACAGTGTTTGCCGTGGAAACGCTACGCCGCTGGTGGCGGCAAATGGGTTGCCAAGCCTACCCAAACTCGCGGCGTTTGCTTATTGCCGCTGACTGGGGTGGCTCCAATGGCAGTCGTTCCCGTTTGTGGAAGCTGGAACTCCAGCGGTTTGCCGATGAGTTTGGGTTACGCGTCTCCGTTTGCCATTTCCCGCCCGGCACCAGCAAGTGGAACAAAATCGAACATCGCATGTTCAGTCGTGTCACCCAAAGCTGGCGAGGTAGGCCCTTGATGAGCCATGAGGTCGTTGTTAATCTGATCGGGGCGACCACAAGGGAGGCTCTTTACACTCCCCCAGAACTCGACAAGAGCAGCTATCCGATTGGTATAAAGGTGACAAAAGAGCGGATGAACTCGTTCGAGATCAAGACTGATAATTTTTATGGTGAATGGAATTACACAATATTGCCCAGAAAAAGTGGATAATTTATTTTAGCGAGAATGATTAATGTCAAAACATCACCGCAAACATCTTCAAAAAGTATCTCTGACATGCCAGAAATTGCGCCCCTTGCGGTGAACTGCTAGTCTTATGTACCTCTTTTCCTGGCTACCTAGCCGCTGACCAAAGTTTCCGTGTTAAGCCTAGCCAACAAACGCATCCTGCTCGGCATAACTGGCGGCATTGCTGCCTATAAATGTGGTGAACTGACGCGTCTGCTCTGCAAGGCCGGCAGCGAAGTTCGGGTGGTTATGACAGAGGCGGCAACCGAATTCATAACCCCCCTTACCATGCAGGCACTATCCGGTAATCGGGTACACTTGGATTTACTGGATACCGCAGCTGAAGCCGCCATGGGCCACATTGAACTGGCACGTTGGGCTGATCTGATTCTGATAGCCCCCGCCTCTGCAGACTTCATCGCCAGAATGAGCCATGGGCAAGCAAATGATTTACTGTCAACACTGCTGTTGGCCGCTTCAGCCCCAATTGCAATTGCTCCAGCCATGAATCAAGCCATGTGGGCCAATGACGGCACTCAAAACAATTTGCAGCTGCTGAGGGAACGCGGCATTGACCTCTGGGGACCCGACAGTGGCGAACAGGCCTGCGGTGATATGGGACCTGGTCGCATGCTGGAGCCGCAGGCACTGTTGGCTCGCTGTGCCGACATGTTCGAAGCTGGCGACCTGGCCGGACGCAAACTGGTCATTACCGGCGGACCAACCAGGGAAGCACTGGACCCGGTACGCTATCTTAGCAATCACAGTTCCGGTAAAATGGCTTACGCCCTCGCAACCGAGGCAGTCAATGCAGGTGCCGAGGTGATTTTAATCAGCGGCCCGGTAGATCTCACCACCCCAGAAGCAGTGAGACGTGTGGATGTCAACAGCGCGCTGGAGATGCATGCGAACGTTGTGCAGGAGGTCAGGGATGCTGATGTCTTTATCGGGGTGGCTGCCGTGGCTGATTACCGTCCCATTACAGCAGCCAATAAGAAGATCAAGAAACACCAACAGTCGCTGACAATTGAATTGGTGAAAAATCCCGACATCATCAGCGAGGTGGCAAGAATGCCACAACGTCCGCTGGTAGTTGGTTTTGCGGCGGAAACCGAAGACCTTCTGAAAAATGGCCGCCATAAGCTGGAATCAAAAAAGCTGGATTTGCTGTTTGCCAATCATGCCATCAGCACTTTCAACAGTGACTGCATTGCATTTACTGCTATCAGTCGCAATGGTGAGCAAGAGTTTGTGCGAGGCAGCAAGCAGGCTGCAGCCAGAGATATGTTGCTGCTGGTATCGGATGCACTCAACACCTTTCAGCAGGACAATGCGGCCTGACCATTAAAGGCTGACAAACTGCTTGGTCACAATCATGAATTTCGTCTGCGAAGATCACATCATCAGCAATGCAGACAGTCAGGGACTTGAAAGCGTGATCACGGTCCGGGACAGCTGATACATGCAATCGACTTTTCCTATCAGCCTTATCAGCCTGTGGCCGTCAACTCGCCCATGTGCCATCTGGAGCCAGAGCAAGTGCCATGGGACTGGAGTGCGATTATTGAATAGGTTATCAATAATCCGCTGTATCATTGCTAGGCTGTCAGTCCAGACCTAACAATGTCGTTAACAGTCCGCCAAGCTCGCAATGTTGCCATGGTACTGACCGAGGCACTTCCGTATATCCAACGATTTGCTGGTCGGACCGTGGTGGTGAAATATGGCGGCAATGCCATGGTGGATGAGACCCTCAAGCAGGGTTTTGCCCGTGACATTGTGCTAATGAAACTAGTGGGCATCAACCCTGTCGTTGTGCACGGCGGTGGTCCACAGATCGGGGAATTGCTGGAAAAACTTGAGATTGAATCCAGCTTTATTGATGGCTTGCGAGTAACCGACAGCCGAACTATGGATGTGGTAGAGATGGTGCTTGGCGGGCTAGTGAACAAGGAAATTGTCAATTTGCTCAATAAAAACCAAGGCAAGGCCGTTGGGATTACTGGCAAGGATGGCAACTTAATCAGAGCCAAAAAGCTCAAGCTGCGCCCAAAAGGTTCCAATCCAGATGGTGATCTGGTCGATATGGGGCAAGTAGGCGAAGTGGTGGACATCAACACTGAGGTTCTGGAGATTATCAAGAACAGTAACTTTATTCCGGTAATCGCCCCCATCGGCACGGACGAAAATGGTGCCAGTTACAACATTAATGCCGACTCTGTGGCCGGTGAAATTGCACGGGTTCTGGGTGCCGAGAAACTGGTGTTGTTGACCAATGTGGCTGGCGTTCTAAACAGCGATGGCGAAGTACTGACCGGACTGAGCGTCGAACAAGTTGACCGCCTGGTTGCCGATAACACTTTGCAGGGAGGCATGTTGCCAAAGGTTAAATGTGCACTCAAAGCCATCAAAGGTGGCGTGAGCAGTGCCCATATAATTGATGGACGTGTTGAACACGCTGTGCTGTTGGAGATATTTACCGACGTGGGTGTCGGCACTCTGATCACGAGAGAAGGGTTCAGAACAGCTTGAAGCTATTCTTCAAGAGCAGCTTCGTCCGCTCAAAGACTAAGAGCCAGCGAAGGCACAGGATAGCTTTCGAGAACAAGGGCACATTAATCGGGAACTAAACACCAATTAGCTCTCCTTACTACAGATCCATTTCCTGATTGAAGTACAACCTAAAGACTAAAATCCCGAATGGAAAGTCAGAATAAAGTCTCCCGCAAGGACCAGATACTGCAGGCACTGGCTCGCATGCTAGAAAGTGCTCCGGGGGAGCGCATCACAACAGCCGCCCTTGCAAGGGAAGTCGGTGTCTCCGAGGCGGCTCTGTATCGACATTTCCCCAGCAAGGCTCGCATGTTTGAGGGACTAATCAGTTTTATTGAAG
Source organism: Gammaproteobacteria bacterium (assembly GCA_026710425.1). Taxonomy (GTDB): domain Bacteria; phylum Pseudomonadota; class Gammaproteobacteria; order Pseudomonadales; family Pseudohongiellaceae; genus UBA9145. Next base: position 4,930 of record JAPORB010000017.1, on the reverse strand, counting down.
ACACACTGTTTCAACGAATCTCCATCATCCTGAAGGAAGAGGAACGTGCCGGATTGCGTTGTCAGAAAATTCTGACTCTTTTGTTGACCTTTTCAGACCGAAATCCCGGCATGACTCGGCTATTGACCGGAGATGCACTGGCTGGTGAAACTGATCGTCTCAGAAACAGAATTGCTCGCTTTTTTGATCGTCTGGAAGTTCAGCTTAAGCAGGTATTGCGGGAAGCCCAGATTCGCGAAAACCTAAGACCCGCAATTTCAGCGGCAACCTTGGCCAACCTTCTTCTGGCTTCTTGTGAAGGGCGGCTTGCACAGTTTGTACGCAGTGAGTTCAAGCGGTCGCCTCTTGAGGACTGGGACCAGCAATGGGAATACCTAAACCGGTATTTGCTGGTGCCTGAAGTCGCAGTCAAGAACGACGCTATCTCATTGGACTAACCGACTCCATACTTGTGCCGATACGCAGCAACGGACTCTAGCTGGATCTTTAGTCCAGGCTGTTCAGTCTTACCAAGATAGTCAACTATGTGCTCAAGGCTGATAATGCTAATTACCTTTGTGTGGTAGGTTTGCTCAATTTCCTGAATGGCCGATATTTCACCGCTGCCCCTTTCCTGACGGTCCATCGCCACCAGAACGGCGGCGAGTCTTCCTTTGTGGGCTTGGATCAAGCCGACAGATTCCCTGATGGCCGTGCCGGCTGTTATTACATCATCAATGACCAGCACACGACCCCGCAATTTCGACCCTACGATGCTACCACCTTCGCCATGATTTTTCGTTTCCTTGCGGTTGAAGCAGAACGGCTTGTCCTGACCATAACGTGCAGCCAGTGCCATTGCCGTACCGCCTGCCAATGGAATGCCTTTATAAGCAGGCCCGAACAAGACATCATACTCAATATTCGAGTTCTGGATGGCAGCAGCATAACTATCGGCCAGGAACTGCAGCTTGCTGCCCGTATTGAACAGGCCTGCATTGAAAAAATAAGGGCTGACCCGCCCGGATTTCAGAGTGAACTCGCCAAAGATAAGGATGCCGTTTTTAACAACAAAATCAAGAAAGGCGTTCTGATAGTCCTGCATTGATGTTCCCTAGATTGCCACTCGGAATGGGCGATAATTCACCAACCTAGACTATTTTTCTGAACCTTGATCAATTCAGAGATACCTGCCTTGGCTAGCTTCATCATCTCTATCAGTTGCTCATGCGAGAATTCGCCGTCCTCACCGGTACCTTGCAATTCGACGAACCGTTCCTGTTCGGTCATAACTACATTCATGTCAGTTTCAGCACTGGAATCCTCGCCATAATCCAGATCAAGCAATGCCTGACCCTGACAAATACCAACCGACACTGAGGCTATCAGCTGCCTCAGAGGAGAGATCTCAACAAGTTGGTTGTTTCGCATGTAAGTCATTGCATCCACGAGGGCTACACAGCCACCAGTTATGGATGCTGTGCGCGTCCCGCCGTCTGCCTGAAGTACATCACAATCAATTTTGACCGTGTTCTCGCCGAGACTATGCATGTTGACAGCCGCTCGCAGCGACCGTCCAATCAGACGCTGAATTTCTTGGGTGCGACCGCTCTGCTTGCCACGGACTGCTTCTCGGTCCATGCGGTTACCGGTAGCCCGTGGCAACATACCATATTCAGCCGTCACCCAACCCTGGCCACTGCCTTTCAAAAAGCGTGGCACGCCCTTCTCAACACTGGCTGTGCACAATACTCTAGTCTCGCCAAACTCCACCAGTACCGACCCTTCTGCATGCGATGTGTAGTTTCGCGAAAGGTGGATCTCTCGTAACTGATCAATGCGACGGCCTGAGGCTCTGATCGGTTTGGGTACTTGTGGCATGGTGCGGATTCCGTGTTTGAACTCAGATTGAGCTAAGGCTAACTCTGCCAGTAATAACCCTGACATGGAGGGGTGACAGGTGACGCATGTTCTGAAACATAGCGATTATCCACAATACTGGACGCAAGTGCGACTCTCTGTTTGGGAGTACGGATCAAGAGGTTGAGGTACTTGACATTGCTGCTTCCCAACAAGGGTATCTTTACAGCAAAATCTGCCGCTATTTCCACATCATCACTCACCGAAACTGCTCGTCAGACACAAGACACGGGCAGGATGAATCTTAACCTGCCAACTGGCTGCCATTAGGATAGAATATTGCCATACAATTACAGGTCCTGATTATGACAGCAAGCATGACCGCCTTCGCCCGGCAACAGGCGCAAACAAACTGGGGATCACTGATCTGGGAAATTCGCTCAGTGAACCATCGTTACCTGGAAATCAGCGTCTGGCTTCCAGAGGTGTTTCGTAGCATGGAGGGCTCTGTGCGGGAAGTCATTCGTAGAAAGCTGGACCGTGGCAAAGTAGAGTGCCAACTACGATTCCGGGCCAACGAATCGGTGAATGACCAATTAGAAATTAACACTCCCCTGGTTGAACAACTGATTGCGGCCAACCAAAAAATCCAGCAACAACTGGATACAGAAACAACTTTTAGCACCATGGACTTGTTGCGTTGGCCCGGGGTTATCGGGCAGCCGCAGCACGACCCAAGTGAGACGGAATCGGCAGCACTGGCATTGTTTCGCAAAACGCTTGACGACTTGGTGGCTGCCAGACAGCGGGAAGGAGCTGACCTTGAAGGTTTTCTCAGGGAACGTGTGCAGTCCATCCGGACCATTGTCAACGGGCTGCATATAAGCATTCCTGAAATCCTTTCGGCTCAGCAGCAGTCGCTGCTACAGCGGCTTGAAGATCTGAAGGTCGAGATGGAATCGGCACGCTTGGGGCAGGAAGTGGCATTGCTAATCAGTAAAGCCGATGTGGAAGAAGAGCTGGATCGTTTGGTTTCACATCTTGAAGAGGTTGAGCGGGTGCTGACCATAACAGGGCCGAAGGGCCGACGACTAGACTTTTTGATGCAGGAGCTAAACCGTGAGGCCAATACTCTGTCCTCCAAAGCGGTTGTGGCTGAAACTACCCGTGATGCAGTGGAGATCAAAGTGCTGATTGAGCAAATGCGAGAACAGGTTCAGAATATTGAATAGGCCATACAGTGATTGGACAAGGAAAACTCTTTATCGTTACTGCACCCTCAGGTGCCGGAAAAACATCCCTGGTAAGTGCCTTGGTGGAGAAGTCAAGCATAACCGACTCCAGTAGAAGTCTAGCTGTGTCCGTCTCGCACACTACTCGCCCTAAACGACCCAATGAAATCGATGGAGAAAATTATCATTTTATTGATGAGAACTCGTTTCTCTATATGCTGAAAGCTGGCGACTTCCTTGAAGAGGCACAAGTGTATGGCCACCGCTATGGCACATCCCGACAGTGGGTCAATCAACAACTGGCACAAGGTGTTGACGTCATTCTGGAAATTGATTGGCAGGGTGCAGAACAAATCAAAAAAATCTATCTCGACTGCTGCTACATATTTATCCTACCTCCCTCACTGGAAGTACTGGTCAAGCGCCTGCGAGATCGCGCCCAGGACGACCAAGATACAATTGAGGACAGAATGAAAGAAGCTAAAAGCGTGATGGAGCACGCTGACGATGCCGACTATCTGGTGGTTAACGATAATTTTAATCGGGCATTGGCTGATATCCAATCAATTATCCATGCTGAAAGACTGAAAATTGGAACAGCAATAAACCCTTTCTCAGCCTCTGCAAATCCTGTCAGCAGAGTGACCAAATAGAGTAGCAGTCTAAAATTTCGTGCTTGCGATATGCCTGTAATCTACTCTATTCTGTGGTGAGCGCACAAGTATTAAGACGATGCATTTCATGCCACACAATTTCTCATATAACCCTGCATTGAAAAACTAATTATGTGGAAAAACAGTACGGCTGATTCAGAGAAAATAAAAGTGACAACTAAGATAGTGAGCCCAATGATGAAGGTACTCTGCCTGATTTAGAACTAAATGCAGAAGAAAACATTCAAACCAAATTATTCGGTTGCAGACTTAACTTGCTGATGAAAGTTACAAGGGCAAAGAAATCTAAATCATCATTATAATAAAGTGTTTTTGACATAAAGGGTTGATAGCATTTTAAATAAGTAAAAAAGAGTTTCCGAGATAATTTTACCGCTGGTGAAGCCTCATCAGACCGTCAGTAGCTTACCATCGTAAATCTTTCTTTTTTGACCATAAAGCATTTATCTTATTCCATGCAGAAGTATCATTTTTCTCTATAGATCACATTCAATTTAGCATGATTGAAGAACTTGAAATTAATGGATTTCGACTTCTGAAAAGTTTCAAGGCAGACCTCAAAAAGTTAAATGTAATCATCGGTGCCAATGGCACCGGTAAAAGCAGCCTGATCGATTTATTACATCTGATCAGTTCCTGTTGCGAATTTCCTTTGAACAATGTAAGGGGCAACGAACTTGGCTCAGGTCAACTTTTGACTGCCGACGGGGAAACAAACGAACTTAATTGGAAGCTTACTTTTAGGCATTCAACTAATAATTCATCACCCTTTATGGAGCTAGGCAAAGAACCACTGGTTTACGATGTCAAGCTGAAACCTGACAGTTTTGGTCGAGTTTTGCCTTTATCAGAAACTCTGCGGAATCTGAACCCTTTGCCAGGTTATGATAAGCCATTGATATTTTTGGAGTCTACTCCTTACAAAAGAAAAATTTTTGACAAAAAACAAAATCGACTCATTTCATTCGACGAGGTCGAAGGTGCGGTAACTTCATCCATCAATGAACCGTTAGCAAGCAACAAACACTATTCGGATACGCAACTTGAAGAAGTATCGGAACAGAGCACGGCATTGCTACTTTCTCAAATGCGTTTTCGCAACGAATATCCGGTTCTTTGGAAGGCTAGGCCTACCGAGTATACATAAATCGGGATGACAACGAGAGCTATGATGGGGTCCGTAGC
>JAPORB010000041.1 GCA_026710425.1 Gammaproteobacteria bacterium | reverse complement strand
TTGCCCTGCACCAAAATTCTTCAAAAAAGTGGGGTTTTCATACAGACACTATCTATAACCAGTTGAGTTCCTGCAGTTAGTGGTGTTGATTGACGATCATTCAGAGGATGTATGCAATTGATTCTAGGTCGGTTGCAGAACTTTTCAGGAACCAATTTGATACTTCAAGTTTGTCTCTACCCCGGCAGGAAAGCATAGGGGCAGGAAAACTGTTGTCCGAAACCTTGCTATGAGATTTCAATAGTAACAAGGGGTTGACTTGTTAATCAGTCCCGTGAAGTTTCTTCCTGTTGTCGTACAATCTCGGTAAGAGTTCGGAAATCGATTTTGCCACTTCCCATGCAGGGAAACTCTTCCACCACAACATATTTTTTGGGCAAGGCAAGATTTGGTAACACCTGAGCAAGCTGTTTGGTCACTGACTTACTGTCAATCTGCTCGTTGGTTACAGCTATGATGCGTGAACCACGTTTGGCATCAGGCAGTTCCACGGCGCAGCACTTTACCCCTTCCTCAAGCAGCGCATTCAGCGTCTCTTCTACGTTTACCAGGGAAATCATTTCGCCCCCTATCTTTACGAATCGTTTGAGGCGCCCCTTGTGCCATAGATATCCCTCCTCATCGAGCAGCCCGAGATCACCAGTGTCATACCAGCCCGATTTCAACCGTAGATGGGATTCGGTTATGTCATTGAGATATCCAGACATTACTCCCGGACCCTTCACCATGATCTTTCCTATCTCGCCGGGTGTACAGACCTCACCGCTGTCAATGTTCTCAATACTTACCTCAGTTCCCGGAATGGGTATACCGATGCTACCGGGTCGATTTCTGTCCCTTGGATTAACAGAGATTACGGGTGAGGTTTCAGTGGTGCCATAACCCTCAATAATCTGCAGTTGGTGTTTCTCATGATAGATTTGCCGGAGGGAGTCGGGACATTTATCAGCACCGGAAACAACCAGTATCACACTGGTAAAATCCCCAAGTGCAGACTGTTTTGCATATCCCTCCAGGAATACCGGGGTTCCTACCAGTAATTGGGGTTTTTCTTGCTTGACCAGACTGGCGATGGTTTTGAAATCCAGCGGATTAGGATAGGTAATGGTCGTCATTCCCAGACACAAAGGGGTCCATAGTGTGATGGTCAGGCCAAAAACATGAAAATATGGCAATACAGCCAATAGTCGATCCATTTCATGGAGATTCATCATGTCTGTGAAGGAATCGATATTGGAAATGATATTTCGCTGGGTAAGCTGGACAATCTTGGGGTCTTTCTCACTGCCACTGGTAAACAGAATAACAGCTGGCTGATCGAGGTTATCATTGCCAGTGAGGCGTTTTAGAAGGCTGATCGGCAGTCTAGATTTTAGGTAGGCCAGCACTTTTTCGAAGCGGCTCAGCCCAGCCATGATGTCCTCCATAAACACCATGTTTGCAGTTGCTTCGCAACTGATACGTTCCAGCAATGATCGGGAAGTGACTATAGTCCTAAAATCACATTGAGCCTTGGCATATGTATAGTTTTTTGTGGCACCGGTAGAATAGTTGATCATGATGGGAGTCAAACCGCCCATCAGTGCACCGATTACAGCCAGTGCGCCACCACTGGAGGTCGGCATCATGATACCAATGCGAGTGGATTCCAGTTTTTGGAAGCGTCGTGCCAAAACAAGTGCAGCAATTAAAGCTTGAGAGTAAGTCACCATCCGTTGGGTGGCCTTGTCATTAATGGCTACCTTTTCTGGATATTTCCTGGCATTGTCGATGAATCGATATTGCAACATTTTGACGCATGACCCATACTTAGCGTGCCTCAACGAGCACAGTGTCACAATCCCTGAACTCGGTCCTTTTCTTCTACTATCATTTTAACGGTTTAAGGTCGATTTTGCCTATTTTCAGGCAGTTTATAAACCATACCTTTGTCACCTGGCAGGCCGTTCTGCCCTAGTTGATCTCAGTGAACAATCCATTGATGCTAGCGTTAGCCGCATTGCTGACGGTACCAAGGATGTACACTCACAGGATACCATTTTCGAGATCCCGTATGATATCGGCTACCGATTTTAACAGTCCCACAAGCGATCTATGGTTACATATTTTCTTACCTTGCTTTGTGGCGACGCCATTCATCAATTGAGTTTCAGCGCGATAAGCAATCATGTGAATGGTGTCCATCAACAGCTTTACACCGGACGGCAGTGCGCCAAGCTTCTCATCCTCAACTGGCCACCTTGATCTTCCAAGATTTTTATCACGCTGGCACTTCAGCTTTTCGCACAAAGTCTCGATTGACTTGATCCACTTTTTTCAGTTTCTCAGCAGCCTCTCTGGATAACTTCGACGGGGCACACTTGAACTTATTGTCTCTTTTGTTGCGGAGATTTCCAGGCTTGGAATGCAATTGTATGAGATACTTTTATAGCAACAGCAAAAAATCAGAGGTGAGCCATTAACGGGAATTTCTGCAGCTGCGGACTGGTGCTGATGATTGGCACGCACCTTAGTCGTTTTTACATTGTCGAGACAAGTTGGAGAATGTCGTAAGTCGCCGAACTGACTGTAGTCATGCTCCAGGCTTTAGTCAGAGCGTCAGTCTGAATGCGTTCTGAACGAGCATCAGACCAGAAAGGTTTTAGTGTGCGACTAGTGCACGCTACTGGAAGCACTTGATAATCCAGTGTCGGTTATAAGGGTGGCCCGGGATTTGGTTCACACATTACGTTCCTGGGTCGCCAATGTAAGGCGATGGAGACCGCAAGATCATCTGCGGGATTGGCATTGAGCCAATAGACACCGCCTGACATTATCGATCAGGTTTTCCTGCGGATCGGAGTGTTTCGAAAACTTTCTGCGCTTAAGCCCAAGCGTTCGCCACGGGCATGTTCGGAGTGGGCCCGCTTCCGAGGCACCCAGTACGGTTGCATCCCGGCACTCTATCTCTCTATGATAGCTGTGGATCTAAACTGGCAAGGTGGGTCTAACCTAGCATTCGACACTGGTGGCTGGGCTCTGAATGTGACGGTTGAGCATAAGCTGGTCAAGGCTTGATGTGGTCAAAGACGGCGTTAGCGAAGACTTCGCGCATCATTTGGTGTTTTACCGATGCCTTGGCTTGCAGAGTTTTAAGGATCGCCCAAAGCGGATGTCCCCACCATTGACATGATAAGAAATACTTTTGCAATCAATAGCCTGAAGATGTTCGGTTAGGTTTTATAGTCCCTTAAAATTGCTATGCATGATCAGGTCCGATGAGGTCAGATGCCAGTCTAATAAAATGGTCGAGTAGAATGGTAGTAAGCTGATGTGGTCCCAGAGTGTGAATCATGCTCAAAAGCGAGCTGGTAAGAGAGTAGGATAATGAAAGGAGAAAGCAGTCTTTGGAACGGCAAAGTTCGACTAAGGAGGTTTCTAAATCAGTCTGTGAGACCTGGTTGGATTGTACTTAATCTGCTTCTATTCACAACCGTATCAGCTCAGGACTGGTCCTTTACACCTCATGCTGTTCAGGGCAAGGTGCACATGCTTGAGCCAGCAAATACCTTTGGTAATGTCGGCGTATTCGCCGGCGACGATGGCGTACTGATTATTGACTCTCACTTTCAACCTGCGGTGGGTGAGTTGCTAAACCAGGTAGCGAAAATCTCTACGGCTGAGGTGAGGTTTCTGGTAAACACACACGTGCATCCAGACCACATTGGCGGCAACGGCTTACTGGCTGACTACGGCGTGACGGTCGTTGCTCACAACAGCGTGCGTCTTGCCATGCTATCAGAACTGCGCATACCACGACGCGGAGGTACCTTCAGGCCCCGTCCCGAAGCCAATGCACTGCCAGTGTTGACGTATACCGATGCTATCAGTTTTCATTTCAATGACGAGGAAGTCCGAATTTTTCATGCACCGCCAGCGCACACTGGTGGCGATAGTTTCATTCATTTCACCGGCTCCGATGTTCTCCACCTTGGAGATGTATTTCGTACTCGTCGCTACCCGATTGTTGACGAATTCAATGGTGGCAGCTTTCTGGGTATGATTGAAGCAATGGAACTGGCTATCAGTCTGGCTGGCCCAAACACCAAGGTTATTCCGGGTCATGGAAGCGGATTTTCTGATCGGGCGGGGATGGAAGAATACCATCAGCTGCTGTTGACCCTGAAAGAGCGAGTGCAGTTGGCCATTGAGCAGGAGCAACCGCTATCAAAGTTGCTGGCCGCTGGCCTGACTCATGATCTTGATGTGTATTGGGGTGATGATGCCGGCTGGACTGCGGCTGACTTGCTACCAGTAATTTATGGGGAGTTGTCGCAATGACCTTGTTTGTGGGAGGGTGCCACTGCGGTGTGATTAGGTTTGAGGTTGAGGCACAGGAACCTTTGGAGATTGAGCGATGCAATTGCTCCATTTGTGTCAAGTCAGGGTATCTGCACCTGATCGTACCGAAACATCGATTCAGATTACTGTCGGGCGAAGAGCATATTCGAACCTATACCTTCAACAGTCAAGTGGCTCAGCACTACTTCTGTCAGATCTGTGGTATTAAGCCGTTCTATATCCCTCGCTCCAATCCTGATGGTGTTGATGTCAACCTTAATTGCCTGGACGAAGAGCCCAAACAAATGCAAATTGTCGATTTTGATGGTCAAAGGTGGGAACAGAATGCTCATAAACTGGCGCACAAGACAGCCGGTTGATTGCCGTATTGCCCAGAGCAAGCAAGTAGTTTCCGACTAGTCGGGGGTCAATGGTGCGAACTTTTTTGATCCGGCACATCAATACTCTGTGGCTGATGCTGGTGGTTGCATGTGCCGGTCTGTTATTGCTCTATCCTGAGGCCATTAGCAAGAATTCCATTGCTGATTTCCTTGCCAACCTGGGTGCGTCGGCTCTGTTTATCTATCTGCTGCTCTCTCTGGCCCGTTCCCTATTGATGATTCCTTGCACGCCATTTGTTCTCGCTGGTGGCATTAGCTTTCCGGAAATTCCGGCCGTGGTGATGGTAATTTCCTATGCTGGTATTGTGACTGGGGCCTTCCTGGTATACAGTTTCCCGTCCTTCGGCCACTACGATGCTTATCTTGAAGGAAAATATCCAAATAAATTATTGTTTTTGAGGGAAAAGTTACATGGAAGGCATGCTTTTTGGATTGTCGCCGGCTGGTCATTTTTTCCATTCGTGCCCACCGATCTTATCTGCTACGTGGCAGGAGTGGTGAAAATGTCTTTTCGGAAGATGGCAAGCGCAGTAGTTATTGGAGAGATCCCACTAGTCACCCTGTATGTCTATGTAGGGATAGAAATTGGAGATTTGTTAAGAACATGAAAGACGGAATTCGGTTCAGCGATTCCCTGAAGCTGATTAAAAACATCAGGACTTCTGGCACCATTACGCCGAGTTCCCGGGTTTTGATCGAACGGCTATTGCGACCCATTGATTTTGACAGGGCACAATGCCTTGTGGAACTGGGCCCCGGTAATGGTTGTGTTACTCGTACCATCCTCCAGCGACTGCGTGATGATGGCAAGCTTATCTGTCTGGAGCTTGATGGTGAGTTCGCCAGACGCTTACAATCAGTAGCTGATCCTAGGCTGCATGTAGTAAACGCTTGTGCCTCATCCATTGATTCCATCTTGAGTGAACTTGAAATCAACGAGGTGGATCACGTGGTTTCCAGCTTGCCTCTGGCTTTGATAGATAATGCGGTTGTGCAGGATATCCTCACCAACGTGGGTAGCAAACTCCGTGAAGGAGGTCGCTTCCTTCAGTATCAGTACAGCCTGGCCAGCTATGGTGATGTCAAACCCTTGTTCAAGGAGGTAAAATTGGATTTCACCTTGCGCAACATGCCTCCGGCCTTTGTTTATGAATGTGTGAAGTGAACCATCAGTTGCGAGGTTATGCCTAGCTGGCAATAGAAACTGCCGAAGCCATTATGCCTATAACAGGATTACCGGTATTTCATTCAGGTTTTCAATTGCTTTAATACAACACTTAAATTTATTTTTTGAAAACTTTCAGGAGTAAGCAATGTCACTACGAATTAATGATATTGCGCCTAATTTCAAGGCGCAGACCACCCAAGGGGAAATCAATTTCCACGAATGGCTGGGTGATCAGTGGGGGGTTTTGTTCTCACACCCCAAGGACTTTACACCGGTATGTACCACTGAGCTTGGCTATATGGCAGGGCTGGAGGCCGAGTTTGCCAAACGCGGCTGCAAAATCATCGGTCTTAGTATAGATCCAGTCGAAAGTCATCTGGCGTGGGAGAAGGACATCGAAGAAACACAAGGTCATGCCGTTCACTACCCGATGATAGGGGACAGTGATCTGGCCGTTGCCAAGCTGTACAACATGCTGCCAGCCGATGAGCCCGGAAGCTCGGAAGGCCGTACGGCAATGAATAATGCAACCGTGCGTTCAGTATTTGTTATTGCACCGGACAAGACTATCAAGCTTATGCTTACCTACCCCATGACAACCGGGCGTAACTTTGATGAGATCCTGCGGGTTCTTGATTCGATGCAGCTTACTGCCAAGCATAAGGTGGCCACCCCGGTAAACTGGAAACAAGGAGATGATGTTATCATTGTGCCGGCGGTATCTGATGATGAAGCCAAGGACATGTTTCCTGATGGCTGGAATACAGTAAAACCTTATCTTCGAACGGTGAAACAGCCGGAGGACTAGAACAGCCTATTATCATAATCACTAACCAAGACGTCATTTGCGTCGGCCTGGCGCACTGTATTGGCAGATTCTAACTCGGTGGACTAAAGATGGTTGACGGCTGGAATGGATAGAAGTTTCAGTCGTTGTCTTTAAACCGATTCAGTTTGCGGGCAGTGCGAAAGCCAGCAATTCAGGACTGTGGTTGCGATCACCGATTGCCACCAGCAAATATTGGCGACCCTCGTAGATATAGCTGATCGGGGCATTGGTGGTGCCCGCTTCCAGCACTTTTTCCCAGAGGACATCACCCGTTATTTTGTCATATGCGCGGAAATAGGGACCTCCGCTGTTGGTGGCAATTGCCACCGGCATGTCGGGTGGTATTCTGCCACCGGGTCTCAGGTTGGTAAGCCCTTCCCCGATAAACAGCAGGGTGCTGGTAAGTAGCGGCACAGGCCGACCAGGGACACCCAGTTTTTCGATTCCTAAATGGGCAATGGCCGGATGATCAACTGGTCCGTAACCATTAGGCACCATCCAAATGTGTTCACCCGTATTCATGTTTATTGCCGTAATGCGACCGTAGGGCGGTTTGAACAATGGCAGGCCACGAGGTCCGGCAATCCAGCGTCGGGAACCCATAGTAAAGGCCAGGTCAGTAATCTCCGGATTTCCTGGCAACAAATCTGCCACAAAAGGTGAAGTGATGGAGGGAATATAGAGATAGCCAGTATCGGGATCGAAGGCTGCTCCCTGCACGTCCGCTCCGCCCTGTGATCCGGGTAGCTGAATAGTACCTTGTGTTCCGGTTTCAGTTCTTATAGAGGGCGGTGTGAAGAGCGGACCCGTGACATATTTGTTGAAAATCTGCAGTGCCTCGGCTCGCAGCTCTGGGGTAAAGTCAATCAGGTTTTCCACCACTGCACCCTGCCGGTCGAAGGCGGCTGGTCTGGTTGGAAAAGGCTGGGTCGGGGAAGTAATTTCTCCCGGCACATCAGACTGGGGTACGGGTCTTTCTTCAATGTCCCACACAGGTTGGCCAGTGATCCGGTCAAAGACAAACACAAAGCCTTGTTTGGTTAACTGAGCAACAGCCCTAATGTCCTCGCCGTCCACTGTGATGTCCATGAGTATGGGTGCGGCGGGTGGATCAAAATCCCACAGGCCATGATGCACTGTCTGGAAGTGCCAAACTCTTTCACCAGTCTCTACATCAACCGCAACGATGCTCTGGCTGAAAAGATTGTCTCCAAGTCGATGCCCTCCATACATATCATTGGTTGAAGAGGAGATTGGCATGTACACCATTCCGAGTTCAGCGTCGGCACTAAACAGTGCCCACACCGGAGAATGTCCAGTGTAAGACCAGGAACGATCCTGCCAGGTATCTGTGCCGAATTGACCTTCCTGAGGGATGGTGTTGAAAGTCCAGCGTAGTTTGCCGGTACGAGCATCGAAGGCATGAACATCGCCTCTGAATGCTTCCTTGTTAGCAAAGGTATCTGACATGGCCTGACCTGTAACCACTACATCCCGCACCACCATGGGTACACCACCCCAACGATAGCGTTCGAACTCAGCTGGTATTCGCTGCAGGCTGACTCTGCCACTATCCCCAAATCCGTCAACATAATCGCCCGTGAGAGCATTCAAAGCGTAGAGAAAGGTACCGCGTTGCACAAAGATGCGCTGATCATCACCCTCGCTCCAATAAGCGGCACCTCGTGTCGGGGCTCCTGGTAAACCTTCTTCGCCCCCTACTGGTTCCTGAACCCAAAGCGTTTCACCATTTCCCGGGTTAAAGGCTTCCACCAGGCCAACACCATTAGTGATGTAGGCAATTCCATTCTGAACTATGGGGCTGCCATTCCAGTTGCTGGAATAGCGTTGGTTAGGGTTCAGCTCGTTATAATATGGATCCAGAGCGGGACGCCGCCATGCAATCTCAAGCAAATCGACATTTTCAGCATTGATCTGGTCAAGAGACGTATATTTTGTACTGCCGATGTCGGCACCATAGGCCTGCCATTCGCCGTCGAAGGCACCCTTACCTGCCGAGAACCAGCTGCGCGGCACTGTGTCTGTAGCAGCGACCGTAAAAGGAACTTGGTTATTGCTTATTTCGGATAATTGTTGAGGGCTTTCGTTGCCTAGATTATCGCAAGCAGTCAATCCGGAAAGTAACAGAATTAGCAGGAAGTGCTGACAGCGCAGATAAGTAAATTCAGTTACATGGATTGTGGAATGAGTATTCGGATTGGGTTGGCAAGTTTGCAGGCCGCCTGTGCCGACCGGCCTGCTCTTCAGAATCAGCATGGGAAATTCCCTCCATTCTCATCAGGGACATTATCTAGTTCAATGTAAACCTATGTTTGTCTTCTATTTAACCACGTCGAATCTGTACAGATCTAGTGTCAAGTCAATGGATATTTGTCGCATAGATGGAATCATTCATATGCTCT
>JAPORB010000123.1 GCA_026710425.1 Gammaproteobacteria bacterium | reverse complement strand
ACGAAATGGGCACTAGCCACAGCTGCATCAATCAATCTTATTTTCTTCAGCCAAAGCACGATAAGCTCTTAATATAGAGCGTAGGTCCATCTATTAGATAAATCAAAAAAGACAAACTTATGTCGATCAATATGAGGTTTTAGATTTTATGTAACTTTTAACTTTTCCAGTTTTATATCATTACCTTCAGGGGTAATCCACTTGCCTTTTTTAGTCACGACTACACCTTTGTTTTTGAGCGGGAATTTTTTTACTAGGTCTATTGAGTCAAATGCCTTTTTCAAACATTTCTCCGTAACTTTCTTCTCCAGTTCAGTCTCTAATGTTGTTGTCATGTCATTACCTCAATATGTAACTATCGTTTGCTGTTTCAATGATCTTGGCTACGTCAGTAGAGTTTACTAGATATTGGGATCTCATATATAAACCTTTAACAGCTGCCCATAGCGGAGAATTCAAATCTATTTCTTCCACATTAAGACTAGAATTTTTCGCAAGTTCAATATCAATCCCACTATCATGTGATAATGTCAGCTCCGGATCGGTGAAAGGCTTGATTCTATTCCTGATTTCATTGCGTGAAGCTTTATGCATCATTCCATTACTAAGCGAGTTAATGGCCATATCTTCTGAAAGTTTTATGAGGGATTTCAAATCTTTAATTTTGACAGCATCAATCTCCTCCCTTAGTTGCTGTAATAGTGTGGAAATACCTCCATCCGAAAAACGAACTGCCCTGGCGAACAACTCTTCATAAGCTGATACAATGTCATGGGCCGCTATCCAACTGGTCCCTTGCCCTATGTCATAGGCTACTTGAGGGTCGATTGGGCCTAATTCAGAGGATTTACTCATCAATATTTTATCAGCACCTAAGCAAATCATTGTTGCAGCGGATTTAGCTTTGTCGGGGACTATTACTTCGAAATCTTTCCCTGAGTAGCTTTTACATATCCTTATAATTCTCTCCGCTGCAAGGCCATTCCCACCAGGGGCATCAAGAATTAGTGAAATACCCTTGGTATTGTCTTCGTTTGCCAAAATTTCTTCCAATATATCAGCGTCTGACTGTTCAAGAGGACTAAATTTTCTAAAAGAAATAAACAAAGATAAGATGGTGCGTTTTTCTCTTAATGATCTAATAGCTTCAAAATAAGGCTTTCTGATATCATGGTTCTGATTGGTTTCCTTAAAGAGGTTCTTAAATGTGTTATTGAACTCAGTCACTGACTCTCCTTATAGCATAGGGTTTTGTCGCTAATATTTGCCATTTATATGGCATCATTCATATTCGGGCTCCATGAACTCTACCCCCAGCAATTTCACATAACAATAGCAACTTCAATGCCTTGTTGGCATGTAATACTTCCTGAAAGCCGCATATGGCTTAGCCAAAATTGTAATTATTGATCTAGTTGAAATTACAAAGGCTTACTCTTTGCCATGTAGCAGTATAATCAGATCGCTTAAGCCTTAATTTGTTGCTATCGTAGGATAGGTCACTACCATTTTTGACCTCATCACTCAGTTTGAACAAATTTGAGAGATATAAACTAGCGGCTGGATGTGAAAACAGGCATTGGTGTCCGTCAGACAGGTCTGGACCGGCAAGCCTGTAAAATTACAAGGGCTACGAGTTCATCAATTGAAGCAAGAATTCGATTATAGCCCCGCCACCTGGCTATTACCGTTCATACATACTTAGTTCATGTGAGCGTCGCAACTGCTCCCGTTGCCCAAGCCGCTCAAACAGCTCAACAGTCCACTGCACCCGTTTTCTTATCTCCCACCAAGCTGGTGGCAGGAACAGTGTGGTCCCTTTAGAGGATCCCTGAAAACGCGGCGATTGCGCCACTGCATTGATAAGAAACTGGGCCGCTGGCGGTGCCGGACCATCAGCCACCATTAGCGATTCATTCCCGCTAGCGGCACGCAGGATCAGGGCCAGCTTTCTGGCAGCGGGAACAACTGCGCGTCTGGAAACAGAATCCAGTTTGCCGTTTTCAACTTCGCGGCCAATCTCCGAGTAAATCAAACTGGCACTGCGAATGCCCATGCGACAAGTGGCAGGCAGAGCGGCAATTCCAGCTTCCGCCCTGGCATACAGCGTATCAGCCTCCCGTAACAGACGGCTGATGACCACCGCCAGTGCGTCGTTGAAACAGGGTGATGCCAGCCAGGACTCCGGATCCAGACCAGCCTCAAGCATCCACTGGCGCGGCAGATAAAGACGACCGGACCGGGCATCCTCTCCGACATCCCGGGCAATATTCGTCAACTGCATGGCCATGCCCAACTCGCAGGCACGGGCGATCAGCTCAGTATCCCTTACCCCCATGATGATAGCCATCATCGACCCGACCGTACCCGCCACCCGTGCCGAGTAGGCATGGAGATCATCCAGATCATCATAGCGACGATTATCCAGATCCCACTCAAAACCCTCCAGTAGGGCCTCAGGCAATGCCCGAGGAATTCTGAAATGCTCCACCACACTAGCAAACGCCCTGTCCTCAGCCGCAGGAGCTGGTCGCCCGGCATAAATACCGGCCAAGCGAATCCTAAACTCGGCAAGGTGGCGAGACCCACCACCCGGCTGGTCAACAGCATCATCAGCCACACGGCAAAAAGCATACAGGGCAGCCGCCGGGTCTCTAACCTCTCGCGGCAATAAAAAAGAAGCCGCATAGAAACTACGGGAACCATTGCAGAGCCTGGCATGGCAGGCCTTAAGATCAGTGCGATCAAGTCGATTCATGATGGGTCTCTCTTGCAGGATCAGGTACTACCGTATCAAGTACCCGCGCTGATGACAAAACACCGGGCACGCCGGCACCGGGATGCGTGCCGGCTCCAACCAGATAGAGTCCGTCAACCTCTTCACTCCGGTTATGAGGCCGGAACCAGGCACTCTGACTAAATACTGGCTCAAGACTGAATGCAGCACCGCGATAAGCCAGCAAATTTTGCTCAAAATCATCCGGTGTTGTGACCCTTGAGGTCACCACATGCTGCTCCAGCCCGGGCAGCACTGTCCTATCAAGATGCTGCATAATGGCGCGACGATAAGGCTCCGCCTGCGTCTGCCAGTCAATGCCGCTAGCGGAATGGGGCACCGGAGAGAGTACATAGAATGTATCGCAACCCGTAGGAGCCAGCGAAGGATCGGTCGCCGTAGGCCGATGCAAATACAGACTGAAATCATCGGCCAGTACCTTGTGTTTGAAAATATCATCCAAAAGCCCTCGATACCTCGGTCCCAGTACAATGGTGTGATGCATCACATCCGGGTACTGCCGCGATGTGCCAAAATACCAGACAAACAAGCCCATGGAATAGCGTGATCTGTGCAGGCGCGAATCAGTCCAACGCCGCCGCAGTGCAGTCGGCAACAGCTTGTGATAGGTCCAGGCTGAATCGGCATTGGACACAACAATATCTGCGGGCACATGTTCACCACTTTGCAAGAGAACTCCGGTGGCTTGTCGTCCCTGAACTGTAATCTGCTCCACTTCAGTGTTGCAACGCAAACTGCCACCCTGACCCTCAATCAGCCCGACCATACCAGACACCAGCCGCCCGGTGCCACCCATAACAAAGTGGACTCCCCAGTGCCGTTCCAGAAAACAAATCAGACTATAGATCGCCGTTGTGGAAAAAGGATTGCCGCCCAGCAACAGAGGATGAAAACTAAACACGGTGCGCAATCGTTCGTCCCGAATATAGCGGGATACCATACCGTAGACACTGCGCCAGCAACCCAGCCGGATCAAGTCCGGTACAACTTTCAGCATGTCCGATACCTTGCCGAATGACACATGTCCCAGTTGCTCGAAACCCACCTTGAACACCTTTTCACTGGCGGCCATGAATCGCCTGTAACCTTCAACATCACCGGGTGAAAAGCGGGCAACCTGTGCACACATGGCGGTCTCATCACCGCTGTAGTCAAACACCTCACCATCATCAAAACGAATGCGATAAAACGGTTTGGTGGCTCGCAACTCAATCTCATCGGCGAATCGCCGACCACACAACTGCCACAATTCATCCAGCAGAAACGGTGCAGTAATGATGGTTGGCCCAGCATCAAAGGTGAAACCGTCCTGCCTATGGACATAGGCCCTGCCACCAGGAGCATCCAGTTTCTCCAGTACCGTGACCCGGTAACCCCTGGCCCCCAGCCGGATGGCAGCCGCCAGACCGCCAAACCCACTACCTATAACCACCGCATGGGAACGACCGTCGGCACAGCTTCCGTTATCCTTAACAGCCCGGGGATCTTCACCAACCACAGGTCCGGCCTTCTGCCCTTCCCGCAACAACGTTGTCGGGGGCGATACTGCAGTAATTCGACTCATTCTTTCCCGCTTCTTTTCACCACTGTCTTGCGAATTCGTCGCATAACAATGATCACCAGTGTTGCTATCACCGGAATGCTGATTGCCTTGACCAGACTGGTTTCAAGAGTCTCATACACTGCATGGACCCCCTCGCTGGCAAATCCCACCAGACCAACCAGATAATAAGTTACAGCGACAATCGACACCGCTTCCACCGCTTCCTGCAGGCGTAACTGGAAGCCGGCTCGACGGTCCATGGACTCAAGTACCGATTGATTTTGTTCTCGCCGTTCCATATCCACTCGGGTAGATAGCAGCTGTGTGGCGCGTTCCACCCCTTGGGTCAGCGACTGCTGCCTGACCGCCACGGCCTGACAGGTATCCATGGCGGGTGCCAACCGCCGTTCGGTAAACTCTCGGAAAGTCTGCAGACCCTGAATGCGCTTCTCCCTGAGATCGGTAATACGCCTCTGCACTAACATATAGTAGGCATTGGCGGCCCCGAATCGGTAATTGCTGCTGGAATAGCGACTCTCAATGTCAGCCTGCAGACAGGTCAGACGATTAAGCAACGACAGCTCATCTGCATCCTCCGGGCCTGCGAGAGCCGTGGTTATCTGCACCAACTCCTGTTCGGAGCGTGCCAGGAAAGGGGATAACTCCCGAGCCATGGGTAAGGCCAGCAGTGCCATCATCCGATAGGAGTCAATCTCCAGCAGACGCTGGATGTTACGCCCGGTTTGCCGGGGTGTCATTTGTCGGTTCGCAACAAGTAGGCGACTGAATCCATCTGCCTGGATGCGAAAATCCGTCATGGCAATGCCAGCACCATCGGCAATGTGGGCACCGATAAGCGCATTGCCATTGAACATCTCGTGAGAGATCTGTTCGTGATCTGGAATGTCCTGCTTTGCGTCCATCAGTGTGATATGGGAAGCCAACAGGGCTTCTCCCGGCAATGCAGCCAGCCACTCGGCTGGCAACTGCTTAACCACCGGATTGGCGAAGGGATTGTCTGTCATGCCACTGACGAAGAAGGTATAACCGATAAATTCCGTGTGACGCTCCCACTTCAGACGCAGACTACCCAGATCAGCCAGATAGTGGTTATCACCTGCCTTGGGCGGTGCCACATTGAATAGTGATGTCAGATCATTGATCGCCTGCTGCTCGGCTTCAATGGTGTCAGCACTCGAATAGCACAATATATAGGAGGCGCGCATGGGGGCATGCATGGCTACCGAAGGCCTTGCATGCACTTCATCATTTAGACCATGACGATGGCAGTGGTCTCTCGGAAATGTCACAGAATCCGATTTCATACGGCGGCTGCACTCCCTTGATGATACTGCCCATATTGCCTGATCAATGCCGCTGTCTGCTGCGGCTTTTCCTCATGCAACAAATGACCACAGTCAGCCATGCGCCTCAACTCGGTGGAGGGCAACAACCTGGCCAGACGATTGGCCTGTTCCGGCGGAACCATGAGATCATTCTCACCAACCAGCAGCAACAGGTTTGGCTTCAAATCCAGCAACTGCCGTTGCAGAGCTCTAAGATCCCAGTGTGCCATCATACAGAGAGCAGCCGCAGTATGGCTGGTGGTACGCAAAAGTTTGGCATACAAATCAACGCCCTCAGGCCCGATCACCGAGCCAGTGCGCTGAACCAATCGCTCCACTGCGCTTCGATCGGCTGCACTGCGGGCCAGCAGTTTGACCCAGAACCCGCCACTGGCAAGCATTCGTGCAATGGGACTATACACCCAACCGGGAATCCCGCTTAATGGCAGCAGGGCACCATTGATACTGACCAGCCAGTTCGGTGCCATGGCATCATTAAGACACATCTTTGCCGCAATCGCCGCACCAGCAGAATGCCCCACCGCCAGCTCCGGCCGCAGTTCCAGTGTCAGCAACAGTGATTCCAGCAGATTGGCCATGCCTGGCAATGACATTTCGGTAGCGTCTGGTGCCTCGGTAAACCCGTGGCCTGGCAAATCAGGTACAACCACGGTGTAATTGTGGCCCAGGTCAGATGCCAGCTCGCGCCAGCTGTGACTGGAAGCTCCTGTGCCATGAAGTAGCAGAACCACCGGCCCTTGTCCCATTACCTGCACATGCCAGCGAATACCACCAGCGGCAATGAAGCGGCTGGACTGCTGATTGGGCCAGCGGCAACCATCACGCTCCCAGCACAAGGGCTGATTGTTCACTGGTTTACGCCGCAAAAAGCCGACTCGGTGGTATTGCTCTGCCTGATGGCCTGAAATTGGCGGTGAGACCCGCATTAGGAATTCTCCCTGGATTTGTTTGTACTCACTAACGAATGCGCCGCCTGACTTAGTGCAATCGCATCGGCCTGAGGTAAAGGCAGATAATTGGCCGCCATCTCTTCGGCCAGTTGTCTGGCCAGCGGTCGCGGTCGTGGCGAGGTATCGACCAGCAAGGCCGTCAATTCCTCGGCTCTGACTGCACGGGCAGCATCTATGGCCTCGGTCTGGGCCTGTTGTCGATTACCCTGTCCATCCAAGGTCACATTAGCTCGACCATCGGTCAGCAAGATGATGACTGGTGTATCGCCTTTGCGGCGAATGCTTAGTGCCGTATCCAGTGCCAGATCGAGGCCCGAGGCCAGCGGGGTGCCGCCACCCCCAGGTAGCCCTGCCAGCGCGCGTTTTGCCCGCACCAGCGAACGAGTGGGTGGCAACAACAGCTCAGCCTGCTGACCGCGAAAGGCAACCAGTGCCACCTGATCCCGCCTCTGATAAGACTCGGCCAACAACAACTCCACGGCCCCCTTGACCTCAGCCAGACGATGCAAAGCAGCCGAACCAGAGGCATCTACAACAAACACTGTTGTCGTTGCAGCGCGCTGCTGGTAGCGATGAATACGAAAGTCATCCCTTCGTAAGTGGATCACCGGAGGCCTTTTGGGGCCGAAAGTGGAACTTTCCACTGAAGCTGTACTGCTCTCATCCCCCTTTGCCTTGCATTGATTTGTCTGCTGACCTTCACTGACCGCTAGCTTTTGCTTGCGCCTAAGAGTCTGCCAAGGTGCCGCTGCGCGCAGGGTTTCCACCAGGTTCAGGTTGCTGTTGGCAGCAGGTTGACCGGTAATCATGCCCACACGTCTGCCGCGCCGGGCAGGGCGATGGCGAGCAGCCGATTTGCCGGAAGCACGGGTGGCACCACGCCGCAAGGTCGCATACCTCAGTTGCTCCAACAGTCCGGGCGGGATAACAGCCTGGGTAGCATCCAGCACCTGATCCTGCAGGGTTTGCGGGTCTTGCACTGACTGCTCATCCTGATCATCTTCACCGCTTGATGGACCAGATTGTGGAGCCGGTTTCTGTTCAGGCTCAGTCTCAGTCTCAGACTCGGTGGGCGGTAACCGGGTTGCTCGACCTGCAAACACCAACTGTGCAGCCAGGCCAATATGTAGCTCCGTGACATCCTGTACTTGGTCCAGTGCGGCTGCAATCCGGGCGACGCGCACTGCCGCCAGCGGTACCCGCAAGGAGTCAATACCGAACTGCACGGCTGTGAGGCATAACACCTTAATAAACCCATCGTCAATCCTAATCGACCCCAGTTCCTTTCGCGCTACATCAATCTGCGCCCGAGTGCTGCCTACCGGTGACGTCTCGGCAAGACCGATACTCTCCAATGAAAGATGAATCGCAAATCGGTCAGTGAGACCAGCAGGTGTAGATTCCTCGGCATCAAGCCCCTCATCCAGGGCGATCATACCTAGCCTCGCTTGCATCCGCCGGGACAACCCTCCCCGCTCTAGTGCAACCTGGCCCGTATCTAGTACAGCCGCCAGCCTGGCGACCATACCTGGCTCAAGGCGTTCGGCCATGGCCAACACCAGCACTCCGCCATCAGTTTCAGCCAACAATCCTGGCTCAGCAATGGGTCTTCCACTGCTCAGGGTAGCCGTGAGATCAAGTCCACCCATTAGTCGCTCGTCAGCGATGTGTCGCGGCAACCGACGCCAGGGGGTGTCGGCGGGAAGAAGGTCCCTGAACTGCTGCAACCATAACTCCCTCACCGGACCCGGCTGTGCGCGCAATACCAGTCCACCCAGCCCAGCGGGATCAACAGCAAACACAGCGGCAGCCATGGCTGGCTGCATCCAGCATGAAGAATCAAGTTTTCTGGCTGCTTCGCTCATGATCCGAATAGCTCTTCAATTGCCCGCGCCACGCGCGTGCTTGAACCGGTTTCATCCAGTGGATTGCGCCGCAGCCGGTGACGCAGGGCCGGAGCAGCGATTCGACACAGATGATCTTCAGTGACCTCAGAAGCCTGCTCGAAACTGGCCAGTGCCCGTGCCGCCCGCATCAGCGTGAGTTCTCCTCGCAAGCCGTCACAACCTAGTTTCAGGCAGAGTTCGGTTGCCTGACGTAAGGGTTTCTCAGCCATGGCAATGTCGGCAAGATGTTCACGAGCACGTTTGATTCTGCCGCGCAAGCGCGCTTCACGGTGTTTCCACTCAACAGCAAAGGCCTGCGGATTCTGTTCGTAGGCATCGCGCCTGCGGACTACTTCCATGCGAGTTTCAATATCCTGTGGTGTCGTTACCTCCACCGACAGGCCGTAACGATCCAGCAATTGGGGTCTCAGTTCTCCTTCTTCCGGGTTGCCGCTGCCAATCAGAACGAAGCGAGCCGGATGGCGAATACTCAGCCCCTCACGCTCAACTACATTCTCTCCCGAGGCAGCCACATCCAGCAACAGATCTACCAGATGGTCCTCCAAAAGATTGACCTCATCAATGTAAAGAAATCCACGATTGGCTCGTGCCAGCAAG
>JAPORB010000071.1:41590-44804 GCA_026710425.1 Gammaproteobacteria bacterium | reverse complement strand
AGAACCCAATGTCAAGTGTGTCCATCCGATAGACCTCAGGTAGTTGTTCACACTGATTCATAACAAATAGAGAAATTGCCATCGGCTAAAATGCTACTGTCGCCAATGCTGCTCAAATTAGCATTAATCAGAGAGTTCCCGCCGATGTCAGCCTCATACTTATTTAATGGCATCTGGCGAAAAAGCTTTGCTTGACACATTTTACATCAGTACTCGTAGAGGTCGAAGATTTGCTAGTCTGCCAGAATTGGACCTCTCAGTCTTGGGTTTATTGAAGCCTGAGGAATTATTCATTGCCCAAGAGTATTCGGTCAGAATTGCTAATGCCGTGATCAGACATTTGGATAATTATGAAGTCGATATTTCTGTTTCATTACAATAACATAAGCAAGCTTTAGCATGCTTTGGGGTGAAATTTAAAATAGAAGGAATTTATTTTAGAATTGCCGATATTTGACAAGGAATGAAGTTTTCCTCAGAGATTGCCGTTTTGGCATATTGCACGTTGAAGTACGATTAGTAGGCGATTACCCCTGTTTTTTCTCCTGCCCAATCAAGCATTTCCTTGAAGGCAGGGCAACGAGGTCTACCTAGCTCAGTAAGTACAATTTCGCTAAGTGTTGCCTTTCTAAGGATTTCAGGTGCATCTGTAGCCTCATCATAGTTTTTTAGTTTGCTTTTATGGAAGTAATCTTTAATTATATATTTTGGTGGGCGGTCGTTATTCTGATCCTCAGGCAATTCGACCTTTGGTACATTTATTTCTAGCTTTAAGCGCAGTTGCTCGTGTGCGGCGAGCAACAACATCTCAAGGTCATGCTTCAATGCACTTGCATAAAATCTATTCATATAATTTTGTGCTTTTCTGACTTTTGGGCTTTTATTTAGTGATTGTTTCACGAGCTTAATTTGCACATTTTGTAGTTCAGCAAGGCTATTGTGTGAATACTCACCTTTAAAATCCTTTGTTGGATAAAGATCAGGCAACCCAATAACTAAATCATTTTCGGATTCAATTAATTTCTGTGCAGCACTATGACCAATCTTTTTCATATATTTCGGTTTTCCTCTCAATACTACCAATCTATAGTCCCAATTATTTTCCCGCAATTTTAATCTCCATTCATCCCATAGAGCAGTCAAAGCATTTTTGTCAGATACACCCTCAACAAATATCCATATTTTCACACTCCTGCCTCCAAATCACCTGAACGATACAGATCAGCCAAAGTATCCCCAATAGCAGGCTGTAAAAGCTCCTTCAAATCTCCCCTATCTGATGGGCGATGCCAGATAGCTTTCAGTTTCTGAGTACTTCTTGCCATTACTGCCACATCCTTAATATCGAAACAGTCGATTAAATCAGAATTATGGGTAGTGACGAGTACTTGAGTGCGTCTAGATGCTTTTATAATCATTGTGGCAACTAATGGCATCAATCCTGGATGCAAGCCAGTTTCTGGTTCATCAACTGCAATGAAAGGGGGAGGAAATGGATTTAGTAATGCCGCAGCAAGGCACAAAAAACGCAGCACCCCATCCGAAAGCTCCCAGATCTCTGTAGAGCGAGTTGTATGCTTTTCCTTGACACGGACAAGCAGAAGAGGTTTGGAGTGAAAGGTAGTTTCGGAGCTGATATCTTCAAATTCTGGATAAGCTATTCGTAAATAATTATTCAATTCTTTGGCTACACTCTTATATTCAATTCGTGTCAACATTTCATGTAATACAGTAGCTAAGTTGTCTCCATCAGGCGTAAGCCAGGTCACAGCCTTGAGTTCGGAGGCTTTATTTCTTAAATTTGAAGAATGAGATACATCAAAATATGGATAAAAAGACATCCTGGATAATAATGAACGTGATGCATATGGGATTGGAAATTCATTGGGAAATTGCATTTTTGATAGAAAAAGGGAATATCCATCTAATTCTGATTGATGCTTATGTTGTATGCTTTTTGCTGTTCGATCAGCTATTGAAGGATATTTGTTTTGACTCTTTTCATCAAACGAAACAAGTTTGCCACTTTGATTATCAAAAATCTGCTTGTGAAGTTGGTTTGACTCTAGGTAGGTATTTAATTTTTTATTACCTGATTCTATTTCATAATCATACAATTCTTCATTTATAGGAATAGGTATTCCAGTCTTATCAAAATGTATTTCGACATCATAGGTTAGTCTGCTTGCCTCCTCTATTGGGAGTTCACTCCAGTATGGATCTTCTGGTTTTCGAAAACCAATTTTCCATAACCAACTAGTAGTTGAGCCATCGAAAGTTAGATTTGATCCCGCAGTGCTTCCCAATACAGTTGTCAGGGGAAACTCACAACATCGGCTAATAAGCTGCAAACAATCAATCAGGCTGCTTTTGCCAGAGCCATTTGCACCAATGATTACAGTCAAAGGTTTAAGATCTGCCTTAAAGTTCTTTAATAGCCTGAAACCGTCGATTTCAATAGTTTCGATCATAAGAAGTTAATAATGCAGGCACTAATTCCTGATGTTAAAGTTAATAGAGACACCAGCATCCATCTTTTTGTTGGTAGTCTGCTAAGATTTAGGTATCTCGAATGGTTTAGTTTTACAGTTTGTGATTCAAATCCAGATTTTTTTCAATAGATTAATGCAAAATGTGACTAGTGATCATCTAGCAACATCATATGTCCTGAACCCTGTGTATTGTGTAAGCACTCAATATTCTCGTAAGTTGCTGAATAAAATTAATATAATCTTTTTAGCTGAGTGATGCAATGCTTTGTATGCTAATTTGGCATTTATGGTTATAGCCTTCATGGTTAGTTATCATGCCCCTGTTTCGAACAGGCATAGCCCTTGCGCACCGTTGGGAAACAAATCTATCAATATTTATTGTATATTTTTTCCCCTTGCATTGGGAATCTATCATGCTAGACCCACCAAGACGGGTAAAAGTTCAGCGTTATTCATATAGTCTAGTTAGCGGGAGTCAGGACATTTGAATATATGTTTTGAGTTGCTGACCATCGAAAGTGTGTGCCTCAAAAATCAGGGGATAATTTGTTTGTTTGGCAATCATTGCATCTGGTGATGCATGTGGTTACTGCCTCAAACTTTGAAGGAGTTGACAATCAGTAATAACTAACTTAACATAATATGGATTTTCCAGACATCTGGGAATGTGGGGCCTTAGCTCAGCTGGGAGAGCGCAACGCTGGCAGCGTTGAGGTCACCGG
>JAPORB010000071.1:0-41510 GCA_026710425.1 Gammaproteobacteria bacterium | reverse complement strand
AGCGCAACGCTGGCAGCGTTGAGGTCACCGGTTCGATCCCGGTAGGCTCCACCAGATTCTCACCTGCCTGCCAGTATCCTACCAACTACCCGATTCAGACGGCTCAGTCCTTCCAAAAGGTGATCCTGCTCAAGAGCCGAACTAAATCGAAAATAATTTTCCATACCGAATCTGGATCCCGGAAGCACCAGTACGTCTTCCTCCCGCAACAAGCGCTTGGCTAGCTCTTCGGAAGTCACCGGTAGCCTGAACTGCACAAATGACATAGCAGAGGCTTGGGGCGGAATAACCGAAAAAACATCCGTATGTGTAGCCAACTGCTCCTGTAGAATATTAAAACCACGCCGTACCAATTGACGGGTGCGAGCATTGAGTTTGTCACAGGCTGGCGAGCGCAAAGCATGCTCGGCTAGCCGCATGCTAAGACGGGAAGCTGCAATGACAGCATATTCATGCCGCCGCCAGAGCTTGTTGATGACTACTTCGGGTGCCACAACCCAGCCAATCCGCAACCCAGGCAGGCCATAAGCCTTACTCATGGAGTTGATGATAATTACTTGTTCTGACTTGCCCCAGAATGAGGGTGTAGGCTGGTCAGTATCACGCTCTGTACCAATATATACCTCATCTGCTACCAGCCAGGCACCAACCTGCCCGGCGCAGTTGATGAGCATGGTCCGCTCGGATGAGGTCAGCACGCTGCCAGTGGGGTTGTTGGGGTTTACAACATGCAGGATTCGAGTGTGCTGGTCCGTGGCCTTGCACAGAGCCAATTCATCAATCTCCCAGCGTTGCCCCGGATGTAGCTTAACATTCCTTACTTCAAAGCCAAGGTTGAGAGCATCACCGCAGAGCTGTTCATAGGTAGGCAGAAGTCGAACCAGATTGTCTCTAGGTTCCAGAAGTGTTGCTGCCGTCAGTGCATTGGCCTCACTGGCCCCGACCGTTACCAGCACATTAGCTGCCGTTGCCCCCGCATAACGGCTAGCTATGACTTCTCTCAGGGATTCGAAACCATTGACCTGTGGATAATCTACCAGTTGGTTGAAGAGTTCGTCGGTATTGATATCAGCAAGGTTGAACAACTCATGGTAACTGAGAGGGTGCACACCACTTTCAGAAAAATTATAACGAACGGCGTGCTCATTCTCAGACAGAAACTGCTCAACGGCAAACGGCTGGAAATCCATTGCCAACTCTCTGCTCATGGTCAGATATCCCGGTCGTGAATTACAGTAACCTCAGGTTTTCTTCACTATAACTGCACTGTATCAGGCTGGATAGTCTCGATGTGTCTTGCCAGTATACAGCTGGCGAGGACGACCAATCCTGTAGGGTTCACTCAGCATCTCATGCCAGTGAGCAATCCATCCTGGAGTGCGGCCCATGGCAAAGATGACCGTAAACATGCTGGTGGGAATTCCAATGGCCTTGAGAATAATGCCCGAATAGAAATCCACATTGGGGAAAAGCTTGCGTTCAATAAAATAATCATCCTCAAGCGCAATCTTTTCCAGTCGCTTGGCAATTCGAAATAGAGGGTCGTTACCTACTCCCAACTCATCAAGCACCTCGTCGCAAATCCCCCGAATCACAGTCGCCCTCGGATCATAATTTTTGTACACTCGATGCCCGAATCCCATCAGACGGAAAGGGTCATGTTTATCCTTAGCTCTTCCGATAAATTCAGAGATGCGTGATTCATCACCAATCTCACCCAGCATGTCCAGTACTGCCTCATTGGCACCACCGTGAGCGGGACCCCACAGTGCGGCAATGCCTGAAGCGATACAGGCATAGGGATTGGATCCTGAAGAGCTGGCCAGACGCACAGTGGAAGTGGAAGCATTCTGTTCGTGATCTGCATGCAATAGGAACAAGGTGTCCAGTGCATTGGCAAGAATTGGGCTGGCCTTGTATTCCTCACAAGGTGTACCAAACATCATGCGTAGGAAGTTTTCTGCCAGTCCCAGCGGGTTTAATGGATACATTGAAGGTTGACCGATACCGTGTTTGTAACACATCGCTGCAAGTGTGGGCATTTTGGCTATGACACGGTGTGCGGCCAGCAGTCGATGATCATCTTTTTCAATGTCAAGGTCGTCGTGGTAGAAAGCGGAAAGTGCACTTACCACACCACATAACATTGCCATGGGATGGGCAGTGCGAGGAAAACCGAGCAGAAACTGGTGAATCGATTCATCCACCATGGTGTGATATCGAATCGAGTTTTCAAAGTCATTCATTTCTTCTGGGGAAGGTAATTCTCCATTCAGCAACAGGTAACTGGTTTCCAGAAAATTGGATTTTTCGGCAAGCTGTTCTATAGGGTAGCCACGATGTAGTAGCACTCCCGCCTCGCCGTCGATGTAAGTAATTTCCGATTCGCAGGAAGCGGTTGATAAAAATCCCGGGTCGTAAGTGAAAACCCCTTCATTGACCAATTTGCGAATATCAATAACTACAGGCCCGGTACTGCCTGAATAGACTGGCAACACTATTTCCTCTTCGATTCCGTCAATTTTCAACCGGGCCATTTTGTCACTCATGCCTTACTCCTGTGCATTATTTTTTTGTATGGTTTGATTGCTGATATCGAAATCTATGATATCGACAAAAGATAAAGTCTAAGATGAAATTAAGTTTTACCCGTCGGTCAATTTGATCATGAACGCCCGGCGAGTGGGATGAAGCGGACTGGCTAAGATGACTTCTCGTGATGATTTGAGGGTGCAGAGAATAGAGAACAACTCACCCATTTGTCAAATCCGACCAATCAAGGAATTGTCAGAAAATGTATCATCACTGCTTTTGAATATCTGGAAGTTATAGAATTGAGTCCCACTTATCGGCAGTTGCCAACAACTTAACTTTCCCCGATGCTGTTACTTTCCATACCTGGCCTGTTGTACAGTAGAACTCGAAAGAGATCTCAAGATTCGATAATTTAATTTTGCACACTGAAAAAACAAGATATACCAAATCCAATAGCATTGAGACTGACTGACAATGGTTTGTCAGATTTCAATTTGTTACCGTTACTAATCTTGCGACTGGTCAAGCTATACGCTATACTTCCATAAATTTGAATGAAATTAATTCATTTAATTCAGAAATTTAGAGCAAATCAGGGTATGTGATGGAGCAGGGTGATGCCACCCACCAGATAAACTTATATTCGACAGGCAATATCCAGTTCTGAATTGAGCAGAACCTGGATTAGACAACTTCAACCACAACCCTCGAAATTGATGCATAACTCCAGTCCAGTGAAAGACGAGCGACCTGTAAACCTGCAGCTGACCACCATCCGATTTCCGTTGGCGGCCATTGCCTCCATTCTTCATCGCATTTCGGGGATGGCTTTATTCTTCGGTATTGCGATCTTACTCTACCTGTTAAATGTCTCCCTTGAATCACAAGCCGGATTCGAAAGTGTGAGGGCCATGCTCAACTCACTGCTGATCAGGTTGATTCTGTGGTTATTGTTATCTGCCTTGCTGTACCACCTGATAGCCGGGGCTAAACATCTGCTACTTGATTGGGGTATAGGAGAGTCTAAGCAAGGGGCAAAAACCGGTGCCTCCGTCACCTTGGGACTGGCAATCCTAGCCAGTGTATTAGGAGGCATCTGGCTTTGGTAGGCATGGTAAACAGACTATGGCGTTCCGGAGTTTCGGATTGGCTGATTCAACGAGTAACAGCAGTTATTTTGGCCGCTTGGGTACTGACCCTCATGGTGGGCATACTAATGCAACCAACCATAGGTTACGAGCAGTGGCGGGCATTATTTGAACCACTGCCCATGCGCCTTTTCAGCCTGCTCACACTGGCTGCACTATGTGCACATGGCTGGATCGGCATGTGGACCATAGGCACCGATTACCTAACTACCCGCCAGCTGGGCCAAATGGCCCCAAGTATCCGACGGATTTACCAGGTGCTCTGTGTATTATTAATAGTTCTATATCTAACTTGGGGCATCCAGATTTTCTGGAGCAACTAAATGACCAAAATCCGTACTCTGAAGTTTGATGCCGTTATCGTGGGGGGCGGTGGTGCCGGATTGCGTGCGTCATTGCAACTGGCGCAATCAGGCTATAAAACAGCCGTCCTTTCCAAGGTATTCCCAACTCGCTCCCATACCGTTTCCGCACAAGGGGGAATTACATGTGCCATTGGCAGTGCCGACCCTGATGATGATTGGCGCTGGCATATGTATGACACAGTCAAGGGATCTGACTACATCGGGGACCAAGATGCGATTGAATACATGTGTTATGAAGGGCCTCAGACAGTTTTCGAACTGGAGCATATGGGCTTACCATTCTCGCGCACTGAAAGCGGTCGGATCTATCAGCGACCGTTTGGGGGGCAGTCAAAAAATTTTGGCGAGGGAGGTCAGGCTGCACGCACCTGTGCAGCTGCAGACCGTACCGGCCACGCACTGCTGCATGCCTTGTATCAAGGCAATCTGAAAAACAACACGGTGTTTCTTAGTGAATGGTATGCCGTGGATCTGGTGAAGAATCAGGATGACGCTGTAGCCGGTGTGATTGCGATCTGTATCGAGACCGGTGAAACCGCTTTCATTGAATCGAAAGCCACCGTGTTAGCTACTGGCGGGGCCGGCAGAATTTATGCTTCAACAACCAACGCCCTGATCAATACCGGCGATGGAGTGGGTATGGCCCTGCGAGCCGGCTATCCTATGCAGGATATGGAGATGTGGCAGTTCCACCCCACCGGAATTTACGGTGCCGGGACACTTGTTACCGAAGGTTGCCGCGGTGAGGGAGGTTACCTGGTTAACAATAGCGGCGAACGCTTTATGGAACGCTATGCGCCAAATGCCAAGGATCTGGCGGGTCGGGATGTGGTCGCCCGTTCCATGATGCTGGAAATCCTGCAGGGCCGGGGTTGTGGCGAGCGGGCCGATCACGTCATGTTAAAGCTGGATCATCTGGGAAAAGACACACTGAATGCTAAACTACCCGGTATACTTGAACTTTCACGTACCTTCGCACATGTTGACCCAATCAAGGAGCCTATTCCGGTCATCCCCACCTGTCACTACATGATGGGCGGTATCCCCACAACTATTCAAGGGCAGGCCCTTACCCGCAATGCTCAAGGTGAAGACGAGATTATTCCGGGGCTGTTTGCTGTGGGTGAAGTCGCCTGTGTCTCCGTGCATGGTGCAAACCGGCTTGGTGGCAACAGCCTGCTGGATCTGGTGGTATTTGGCCGGGCCGCTGGTAAGCAGATCGAGGAAATGCTGGGGCAGGGCTTGGAACAGCGACAGGCATCGCAAGATGATACCGATAGGGCGATGCAGCGACTGGTTAAGCTTAATGAATCCACTACCGGGGAGACGGTACCAGTTCTGCGAGCCGAGCTGCAGGAAATCATGCAAAATCATTTTGGTGTATTCCGCAAGGGCGATCTGATGCAGGAAGGTATTCAAAAGTTGCAGGACGTGCGTGAAAGACTCGGCAACTTGCATCTGAGGGACAAAAGCAACACCTTCAATACGGCACGCATAGAAGCCCTGGAACTGGAGAATCTATACCTGGTGGCCGAAGCAACTGCCATAGCAGCGGAAGGCCGCGATGAGAGCCGGGGAGCACATGCACGTGACGATTATCGCAAAAGAGATGATGATCGCTGGTTGTGTCATTCGCTTTATTTCCCTCTGGATGGGACAGTCGGCAGACGCCAGGTGAATTTTTCCCCAAAACAGGTGGATACTTTTGAGCCAAAGGAAAGAGTCTATTAATCAATTCAAAGTACAGTGTAGTGGACAACCGAAAAGTCAGAAATAACACAAGTAATGAGACGGAATTTCCAAGTCTGGCAGGTCACAGCCGAGGGCTCAGGAACCCCAAGCCAGGCAATGGTGGTGTTGCGACTTCAGAACGATACTTAAAAACAAGTAACCGGGTACTAAGAGATAACAGTGTTAATCAGCATTTACCGGTATAATCCGGAAACAGACAAACAGCCTTCCATGCAGGACTACGAAGTAGAGATTGCCACGGGCAAGGATTTGATGGTGCTAGATGTGCTGGCACTGGTGAAAGAGCAGGATGCTTCGGTTGCCTATCGTCGTTCCTGTCGTGAGGGCGTATGCGGTTCTGATGGGATGAATATCAATGGGACCAACGGTTTGGCCTGTATTACGCCTATTTCCAGTTTGGGGGGATCCGCCAACAAGCTGGTATTGAGGCCCTTGCCCGGTCTGCCAGTAATCAGAGACTTGGTGGTGGACATGTCCACTTTTTACCAGCAATTTGAAAAAGTTAGACCATATCTGATCAACAACAACCCGGAACCAGCCAAGGAAAGATTGCAGTTGCCTGAGGAGCGCGCGAAGCTGGATGGTCTTTACGAATGTATCCTGTGTGCCTGTTGCAGCACCAGCTGTCCGTCTTTTTGGTGGAACCCCGACAAATTCATTGGTCCAGCTGGACTGTTGCAGGCCTACCGTTTTCTGGCAGATAGCCGCGACACGGAAACCCAGGAGAGATTATCAATGCTGAGTGACCCGTTTAGTGTGTTTCGCTGTCGGGGTATTATGAATTGTGTCTCGGTTTGCCCCAAAGGGCTAAACCCGACTCGGGCTATTGGTCATATTAGGTCCATGCTCCTCTCCAGCGCAGATGGGAATTAAAGCGATGCGATTGTATGTCCAAATCTGTCTCACACGGTTGCCGGTTCACACTGATGACTGCCGGTATGTATGCTGGCCACTAGAAAGAGCGAGACTGAGTTGAGGGTGTTGTTATGCAGCCTGGCATAATGGAAACAATGTGGCGTACCGGACACCTTTCTGGTGTCAACGCCGAGTATGTGGAGGGTATGTACGAGCGTTACTTGTCCGATCCCAGTTCGGTTCCTAACGAATGGCAGCAGTTTTTTGCCAACCTGCCCCCAGCCAATGGCAAGGACAGTCAGGAAGTCTCCCATGCCGAAATCAGGAAGGGCTTCAAGGCACTCGGCAGGGTCAGCCACTATGCACAAGTCTTCAGTAATGAGGATATTGTCAACTCAGAGCATGAACAAAAACAGGTCGATGTACTGCAGCTGATAAGCTCCTACCGTGTACGCGGACATCAAAAAGCCAAACTGGATCCCTTGGACTTGATGCACCGGGAGCGGGTTCCGGACCTTGATCTGGAGTTTCATGAACTTGCCCCGATTGACTACCCCACAGTGTTCCAGACTGGTTCATTATTCATCAGCAAGAAAAAAACCACGCTATTTGAGATTGTCGATACGCTGGAAAGAATCTACTGCAACTCTGTTGGCTATGAGTTTATGCATATAGTCAACCTTGAAGAAAAGCAATGGATACAACACCGTATTGAGAGTAATGATGGATTCCCTGTTTTTGACAATGAAGTAAAGAAACACCTGCTCAAAAAACTTACCGCTGCCGAAGGGCTGGAAAAACATCTGGATGCGAAGTATCCGGGTACCAAGCGATTTGGGCTGGAGGGGGGAGAAAGTCTGATCCCGGCACTGGATGAGCTGGTGCAACGAGCGGGCAGTCATGGTGCCAAGGAGATTGTATTGGGTATGGCACATCGGGGACGGCTCAATGTGCTGGTGAATATCCTTGGCAAGAACCCGGTAGATTTGTTTGATGAATTCGAAGGCAAGGCAAAATATACCAGCTCCGGCGACGTTAAGTACCATCAGGGATTTTCATCCAACATTATGACCGCAGGTGGTGAACTGCATATGGCTCTGGCTTTTAATCCATCCCACCTGGAAATCGTGTCACCTGTAGTAGAAGGCTCTGTTCGCGCCAGACAGTCACGTCGCAAGGACATCAGAGGCGAGCAAGTACTTCCCATCATTGTCCACGGCGATGCAGCCTTTGCCGGTCAGGGTGTGGTAATGGAAATCTTGCAGATGTCCCAAACCCGTGCCTACACCACGGGTGGCACGGTTCACATTATCATTAACAACCAGGTGGGATTCACCACATCGCGAAGGGAGGATGCCCGATCAACTGAGTATTGTACGGATGTGGCACGAATGGTGCAGGCACCAATATTTCATGTGAATGCCGACGATCCAGAGGCCGTACTTTTTGTTACGCAGCTGGCACTGGATTTTCGTAACGATTTCAGAAAGGACGTGGTGATTGATCTGATCTGCTATCGAAGACGTGGCCATAATGAAACGGATGAGCCCTCGGCCACCCAGCCACAGATGTATGCAAAAATCAGAAAACATCCAACCACCCGGGTTCTTTATGCTGAAAAGCTGGCAAAAACTGGAGTGATGAGTCTGCAGGACTCGGATGAACTCAACACCAGCTATCGTAATGCGCTGGACACTGGTGAACATGTGGTACAGAGCTTGGTCAAGGATCCGTTGGTTGAATTGTTTGTGGACTGGAGTCCCTATATTGGTCATTCCTGGAGTCCATACTTCAACACCTCGTTGCCATTGAAGAATCTCAGGCTGCTGGCCAAAAAACTGGTGGAACTACCCCCCAAACTTACCTTACAGAGACAAGTCAAAAAGGTTTATGACGACCGTACCAGGATGGCTGCTGGAGACATACCCTGTGACTGGGGAATGGCCGAAACACTGGCTTACGCCACCGTACTTACCAGCGGAAATGCTGTACGAATTACGGGGCAGGATGTGGGGCGAGGCACTTTCTCACATCGCCATGCTGTGATTCATGATCATGAAACGGCAGAAGCATTCGTGCCGTTGCAGCAGCTGGCAGCTGACCAAAGCAAGTTCTCAATTTACGATTCATTGCTATCAGAGGAGGCCGTGCTGGCCTTTGAGTATGGTTACGCAACCACCATGCCCAACGCCCTCGTCATTTGGGAAGCACAATTTGGTGACTTTGCCAACTCGGCTCAGGTGGTTATTGATCAATTCATCACCAGCGGTGAACATAAGTGGCAACGTCTGTGCGGATTAACGCTGCTGTTGCCTCATGGCTACGAAGGACAGGGGCCGGAACACTCTTCGGCCAGACTGGAGCGATTCCTGCAACTGTGTGCGGAACACAATATACAGGTTTGCCTGCCAACAACCTCTGCCCAGATTTTTCACCTGCTGAGAAAGCAAGTATTGTGCCCAATGCGCAAACCGCTGATTGTCATGTCCCCCAAATCACTGCTCAGGCACAAGGAGACTGTGAGCAGTCTGGAAGATCTTGCTCAGGGCAGCTTCCAGGTGGTCATTGACGAAACCGATGACATCAATAGGAACAAGGTACGCAAACTTATAATCTGTAGTGGCAAGGTCTATTACGATCTGCGTACTGAACGCCGAAACCGACAAATAGAGGACATTGCCATCATAAGACTTGAGCAGTTGTATCCTTTTCCACATGAGCATGTTAAGGATTGCCTGCTGTTGTATACCGGAGTTAGGGAAATTTTATGGTGTCAAGAGGAACCCATGAACCAGGGGGCCTGGTATTCTATCCAGCACAATATCAAGCGCAGCATAGCAGAGCATTTTCCAAAATTGCGTTTGGGTTATGCAGGGCGGGAGGCATCAGCAGCTGCTGCAGCTGGTTACCCTGCCCTCCACATGGCCCAGCAACAGCAGTTTATTGATGAGGCACTTGGCCAGCCTGGCAACTGATCCGGTATTAAAAGCTGACCGCAGGACTAACCATGACTATAAAAATTAAAGCTCCAACCCTGCCAGAGTCGGTACCTGACGGTACCATTGCGACCTGGTACAAGAATGTCGGTGATGTCGTCACCCGTGACGAGCTATTGGTGGATATTGAAACCGACAAAGTGGTGATTGAAGTGGTGGCACCGGGCACCGGTACGCTCAAGGAAATCCTCAGAAATGCAGGTGACACCATAACGAGCAATGAATCCATTGGTGTTATGGAACCCGGCCAGACAGTAGCGACAGCTGAGGGTGCTACGGGCGATGAGAGCGCAACGGCGACGACCGCTGAAACTGTCTCAGTGACTGCTGAGGAGGCATCCGAAATGCCCTCGCCCGATTCGCCAATTATGAGCCCAGCAGCTCGCAAGCTGGTTGAGGAGAACCAGGTCGACACTAATCATTTGGCGGGAAGTGGTAAGGATGGGCGTATCACCAAGGAGGATGTGCTCAGATATCTGGACAAGCCAACCACATCCACAACTGCGTTTGTTCCGGACTCAGAGCCAGCTATGGTATCTTCCAGACCGATCGGAAGCCCTAGCGGCCGTATTGAAGAGCGGGTTCCGATGAGCAGGTTGCGCGCTAAGGTCGCCGAGCGACTGCTACAGGCAAAGCAGTCTACCGCCATGCTAACCACCTTCAATGAAGTCAACATGGGGCCAGTCATGGCCATACGAACACGCTATCGGGAAGAATTTGAACGGATTCATGATGGGGTTCGTCTTGGATTTATGTCTTTCTTTGTGCGAGCAGCCATTGAGGCATTGAAGCGATTCCCAGCCGTGAATGCCTCCATTGATGGCAATGACATTGTCTATCATGGCTATCAGGACATCGGGGTCGCCGTGTCCTCGCCACGCGGACTGGTGGTTCCGGTGCTACGCAATGCCGACAGTATGGGCCTTGCCAAGATAGAAAAAGAAGTGCGCAATTTCGGTGAAAAGGCGAAAGACGGTAAACTTGCCATTGAGGAAATGACTGGCGGCACCTTCACAATTTCAAATGGCGGGGTATTTGGCTCTCTACTTTCCACGCCCATACTGAATCCGCCGCAAACAGCCATACTCGGTATGCATAAAATACAGGATCGCCCAGTGGCGGTAGAGGGCGAGGTAAAAATACGGCCGATGATGTATCTGGCATTATCCTACGACCATCGCATGATTGACGGCAAGGAAGCCGTGCAGTTTCTCGTAACCATCAAGGATTTGATCGAAGAACCCACCCGGCTGATACTGGAAATCTAGAGGGCAGAGGCGGGGTAAATTCAGATATCCTGAACTCAATAGCTGCTCGATAGCAGTGAAATTCTGAATACTTACTTTAATATCATATATTTATGAATGATTACCGAGATTTTCGCAGATGTTAACATTGCTAATTCCTGCTAATTTACCATGACAGTTTCTCGACTGGCGATCTTGCTTCACATGGCTTACTGGCTGCCTGAAGATAGACGAAATTCGGCTTGAAGCTGTCATGACATTAGCAGAAAGAAAATACACGAGGTCAGGACATCTGAAATTATGAGTAAGCAATATGATGTAGTGGTCATTGGCTCCGGTCCGGCTGGCTATCATGCAGCAATCCGATGTGGTCAACTTGGATTTAGGACCGCTTGCATTGAAAAATGGCTCAACCAGAATGGAAAAACCGCCTACGGTGGCACCTGCCTAAATGTGGGCTGTATTCCCTCGAAAGCTTTGCTTGACACCTCCCAAAAATATATTGAAGCACAGCATGAGTTTTCGACCCATGGTATCAAGGTATCCAAACCCGTTATAGATGTGCCAGCCATGATCGGGCGCAAGGACAAGGTGGTTAAACAGCTTACTCAAGGAGTGGCAGGACTATTTCGTGCCAACAAGGTTGACGACATCAGCGGCAGTGGCAGACTCATTGCTGCCGGTCTGGTGCAGGTAACGGCCCATGATGGTAGCCAGTATGAGATTGAAGCCAAACAAATTATTCTGGCGGCTGGCTCTGTTCCTGCCAGTATCCCGACAGCTGCGGTTGATCAGCAAACTATCGTGGACTCAACTGGTGCCCTGGATTTTACGGAGGTACCGAAAAATTTGGGAGTGATTGGTGCTGGTGTCATTGGTCTGGAATTGGGAAGTGTCTGGGCTCGTCTTGGTGCCAAAGTGACTGTTCTGGAGGCACTTGAAGATTTTTTACCGGTCGCGGACAGGCAAATCGCCGCAGAGGCACAGAAAATCCTTGGTAAGCAGGGCCTGGACATACGCCTCGGTACTCTAGTGACCAACACTGCCACTGGTAAGGGCAAAAATTCAGACGTTTCGGTGGAGTTCACCAGCAGAAACGGTGACAAGCAGGAGAAGAACCAGGCAACGTTTGACAAGCTAATCGTTGCTATCGGTCGCAAGCCATATACCGAGGATCTGCTGGATCCTGCGGTGGGAGTGGAGCTGGATGAACGCGGCTTTATCCAGGTCAATGAGCAGTGCATGACTTCTGTAGCCAACGTTTATGCCTGTGGGGATGTAGTACGTGGTCCAATGCTAGCCCACAAGGGAATGGAAGAGGGTATCATGGTGGCAGAGCGGCTGGCTGGTAAAAAATCACAGGTGAATTATGACTTGGTACCCTCAGTTATCTATACACACCCGGAGATAGCCTGGGTAGGCAAAAATGAAGAGGAACTCACTACTGCCGGGGTCGATTTCAACATTGGGGTATTCCCATTCGTTGCCAGTGGCAGGGCCCTGGCAGCGAATGATTCATCAGGGATGGTCAAGCTAATTGCTGATGCCAAGACTGATCGGGTGTTGGGTTGCCATATTATTGGACCCAGTGCGGCCGATCTGTTGCAGCAGGTGGTTATCGCCATGGAGTTCAGTGCCAGTGCCGAGGACCTTGGCCTGACCATGTTCTCCCATCCGACTCTGTCCGAGGCAGTGCATGAGGCAGCTCTGGCGGCTAACGGCCATGCCATTCATATTGGTAATCGCAAGCGTCGAGCCTAAGCAGTTCCAATCATCCACATCCCACTTTCAAGGATAGAAAATTCGGGCATTAATGCTTCGACTGCCTCAAGAGGCTATATAATACCTACCATACCTAAAGTGTTCAGATGCATGCATCTGGATCTTGGGGCTGACACTCTTATGGACAACGAAGAAGGAAATATTGTGCGATGAACCTACACGAATACCAGGCCAAGCAGCTGTTTGCCGACTATGGGTTACCGGTTGCCTGCGGCATAGCTGTGGATACGGCAGAACAGGCTGCAGCGGCTGTCGCGAAACTCGCTGGTGATAAATGGGTGGTCAAAGCTCAGGTGCATGCTGGTGGCCGCGGCAAGGCTGGTGGTGTCAAAGTAGTCGATTCTGCAGCCGCCGTTGGTGAATTTGCTGAATCTATGCTGGGCAAAAATCTGGTGACTTACCAGACTGATGCAGCAGGTCAGCCAGTGAGCAAGATTTTGGTCGAGGAATGCTCGGAAATCGCCAGCGAGCTGTATCTCGGTGCGGTGGTTGATCGTTCGACCCGGAGAGTGGTATTTATGGCTTCTGTCGAGGGCGGCGTTGAAATTGAAAAGGTGGCAGCCGATTCGCCGGAGAAGATTCTGCGGACTGCCATCAACCCACTGACTGGAGCTCAACCGTTCCAGGCTAGGGAAATGGCCTTCAGGCTGGGTCTGGCCGGTGATCAGGTTAAACAGTTCACGGCCCTGTTCCTGGGCTTGGCACGATTGTTTGAGGAGCGGGATCTGGCACTGCTTGAGATCAATCCGCTAGTCATCACAGCAGAGGGCAACCTGCTATGTCTTGATGGCAAGATCAATATTGATGGTAATGCGCTTTATCGCCAACCACAGCTTAGAGAGATGCAGGATCCAACTCAGACGGATGCAAGGGAAGCCGAAGCTGCAGGCTGGGATCTCAATTATGTGGCTCTTGATGGCAACATTGGGTGTATGGTCAATGGTGCCGGTTTAGCCATGGGGACTATGGACATTGTGCAACTGCATGGCGGCAGTCCAGCCAATTTTCTGGATGTGGGTGGCAGTGCCACTAAAGAACGAGTTGCCGAAGCCTTCAAGATCATTCTTTCCGATGATTCGGTGGCTGCTGTGTTGGTCAATATTTTTGGTGGCATCGTGCGCTGTGATTTGATTGCAGAAGGGGTCATTGCTGCGGTGCAGGAAATCGGGGTTAAGGTTCCCGTGGTGGTCAGACTGGAAGGCAACAATGCTGAGTTGGGCCGTGAGGTGCTTGGAAAAAGCGGTCTCAATATAATTGCGGCCGACTCACTCGCCGATGCTGCGCAGAAAGCGGTTGCGGCTGCTGGTGGTGGTTTAGCATGAGCATCCTGGTTGACAAGGATACACGGGTATTGTGCCAAGGTTTCACTGGTTCGCAGGGTACATTTCACTGTGAACAGGCTATTGACTATGGTACCCGCATTGTGGGCGGCATTACTCCGGGCAAAGGCGGACAAACACACCTTGGACTGCCAGTATTCAATACGGTCCAGGAGGCGGTGATCGAGACTGGGGCTGATGCCTCGGTAATTTATGTACCGGCACCGTTTTGCAAGGACTCCATTCTGGAAGCTGTTGCTGCCGGTCTGCGATTGATTGTATGCATTACCGAAGGTATTCCCACTCTGGACATGCTGTTGGTCAAGGAGAGATGTGACCAGGCAAGAGCCAGGCTGATCGGTCCCAATTGCCCGGGGGTGATCACTCCGGGGCAATGTAAAATAGGCATTATGCCAGGACATATCCATTTGCCCGGAAAGGTCGGGATCATCTCCCGCAGTGGTACGCTCACCTATGAGGCGGTGAAGCAAACTACTGATTACGGCTTTGGTCAATCTTCCTGCGTGGGTATTGGTGGTGATCCGATAGCGGGTTCCAGTTTTATCGATATTCTTAGCCTGTTTGAGTCTGATCCTGAAACTGCGGCAATTGTAATGATCGGGGAAATTGGCGGAACCGCCGAGGAAGAGGCAGCTGCCTACATCAGAGATAATGTCAGCAAGCCTGTAGTAGCTTACATTGCGGGTATAACTGCACCACCAGGCAAACGTATGGGCCATGCGGGAGCGATAATTTCCGGGGGCAAGGGTACGGCAGAAGAGAAAATTGCTGCTCTGACCGAAGCGGGGGCAAGAACCGTTGACAGTTTGGCGGATATTGGTCGGGCACTTGGTGAAGTCACTGGCTGGTCATAGGACTGACGGGCCAGTTCCCATCATCAGCTGCCCTGGACCTGTAACTGCCTGTTGTTTTTTTTCTCTGCATGGGTTTCAATCTGTAAGAGAGTTTGTGATAGGCTTTCAACTTAGTGGCAAGTTGCAGGGGCAGTAATTTTGCAAGGCAAGCAACTTGGGTGATGGTGTGTTAGCATCAACCTAGGCAAGAGCAGAGTATGTGTAACCAACTCGGGTTGTAGCAGTGCGGAATTAACGAAATTAGACATCATCAGAAATTCGAGATAAACAGGCCAAAAGTAAACAACCGAGATAGAAAAGAGACTTTCCTTGAGTAATGATTGTCATTCTCTGTAAACGCATCAAATTTGAGTATAAAGGTAACATAAGGTTAACACTTTAATGCGCTCTTTAGCCATTTTTCCCTTGCTAGTCCCTTACTAGTGTGTTCTCTTTTGCCTGAAAGGTTAGATTGATAAGCAAAAAACCGGTAGGGAGGTTCGAAATAAAGCAGATTGGTATGAAATTCAGGGTCACTAACAGAAGTTGGCTGGCAGTACCGCTATAGCTATAAAGGAAGTATAGCGTAACAAGCTGGTCAATCTGATAATCAAGACCAGGCAGAATAGCAGGCCTGTTGATTTCAGACTACCTGATATGGATTTAGATCTAATAGACAGAAAAATTTAAGTATCTCGATGAATCTGGCATGTTTTTGGCTTCATCAATACTCATATTGAAGGTAAGTGGGAATTGCAAGACTCAGTTCAGCATTTACAAGGGAATGGTGTTTCGCTAACCTCCTGAATC
Organism: Gammaproteobacteria bacterium; assembly: GCA_026710425.1. Lineage (GTDB taxonomy): Bacteria > Pseudomonadota > Gammaproteobacteria > Pseudomonadales > Pseudohongiellaceae > UBA9145. The sequence continues at coordinate 25,847 of JAPORB010000071.1, read as the reverse complement.
GGTATTCCGATAATTTTCAACAGCCAATAAATCAAAACACAGTAATCTCTTGAAAAGAAAGAACAGGCAAGTTTTGTCAAGGTAAATACAATAATCATTAAAACAGAAGCAATGGAAGGATGACACATGAAATACCGTCGCATGAACCGATTGAGTCTGGTTGCTTTGTTAGCAACGCTGGCCTTGGTTTCTGGCTCTGGCATTGCACAGACCCAAGACATACAGGCTAATAATAGCATACTGGTTGACAGTAGCATTCTGGAACGCGCTATGGATGCCCTTAGTGTTAAGTATTCAGAGTCTGCCGCCGCCCAGGAAGAAATCAGCCGATTGGCCAATGAGGTCAGTTCCACTTTCGAGGAGTTCAAACGAGCCAATGACAATTTGGAGTCGTTGCTGGTTCTGAATGCTGGATACCGGCGCCAGATAGCCGCTCAGGAAGCACAAATCGTCACACTTGACGAGTCAATTGCTTCGGTTGAGGAAGTCACGCGTGAAATCCCCCTGCTGATGGAAAAAATGTTGACCTCTTTGGAGGAGTTTGTTGCCATTGACTACCCCTTCCGCATTGATGAGCGCATGGCACGTCTGCAATTTGCCCGTGATGCCATAGATAATCCAGATGTCTCCATCGCCGAGAAGTTTCGACAGGTATTGGTAATGTATCAGACAGAAGCTGCATTCGGCCGTACCAACGAAACCTATCCTGATACTATAGAAATTGGTGGCACAGATCGTGATGTCAATATCGTCCGAATTGGACGCGTCTCCCTGATGTACCAAACTACTGACCGTGAGGTGACAGGTGCCTGGGATAATGTCGAGCGGCAGTGGGTTGAACTGCCGGCCGGGCAGTACCGTTTCGAGGTACAGCAGGCCCAGCGTGTGGTTTCAAACCTGGATGCACCCGATATTCTGTTTCTGCCAGTTAAATCTCCGGAGGCACTGTAATGAAAACACTAACACAGACGGTTACCTGCCATTCCGGCCAAACCCTCCACAATTTTAACTTCTTTCAAAAAAGTTCTATCCTAAGCCGCTGCTGGCAACTCAGTGCGGCCAGCCTATTTGTTGCGATTTTCGGCTCAACGACGAGCTGGGGTCAGGTGTCACTTACAGAGTTGCTCAATGCGGTTGAGAATGACCGTGTAGCCGAATCGGCAGAGTACCGCGAACGCCAACAGGAATTTGAACAGAATGTTGCCCGACAGCAACAGATTCTTGACACAACGAACGAGCGGATTGTCGAACAGGAAACGGAGCAGAATCGGCTTAGCGATCAGTTTGAGGCAAATGAGGTCATTATCGCTGACAAACGCGAAATCCTGCGCAACCGTCGTGGTGACTTGAATGAACTCTTCGGCACCTTGCAAGGGGTAGCAGGGGATTTCCTGTCCAACTTTCAGGATTCTCTGATCAGTGCCCAGTATCCAGGGCGGGCTGGTGAGTTGGAAGTCATCATTGAACGAGCCGGAAGCACCATTGAGCAGCTGAACATCTCTGAGATGGAACGCTTCTGGTACTTCATGCATCAGGAAGTAACTGAATCAGGTCGGGTTGTGACATACAATGGGGATATAGCACTGCCTAGCGGCGATACTACCAATCGCACCATAACCCGTATCGGTGCCTTTAATGCCATTTCTGACGGCGAATACCTAAACTACCAGGGAGAAGTGGGTCACCTCCAGGTACTGCCTCGGCAACCGGATTCCGAGGTGCTGGGCGCAGCAAGAGATTTGCAGTCTTCCACTACTGGATTTACCAGGACGGGAATAGACCCCACTGGTGGTGTCGGCGGGCAGGTTATGGCGAACTTGGTGAACTTTCCCAGTGCTTCTGAGCAAGTCCAGGCCAACGCCGGAGTTATTGGTTTCATAATAATCGGTGTCGGGGTTGTTGGTATCTTGCTGGCGTTTTACCGACTCCTAATGCTGACATTGGTGTCGGTACAGGTTCGCAATCAACTTAAAAGCGAAAAACCGGCCAAGAACAATCCTCTGGGACGGGTACTGTTGATAGCCGATGCCAACCCTGATGCTGATACGGAAACTCTGGAGCTGAAACTAGGTGAGGCCATTCTAAAGGAAACTCCTTCTCTCGAAAGCATGCTGACTCTAATCAAGATGATCGCCACTATTGCGCCCCTGGGTGGTTTGCTGGGAACAGTAACTGGCATGATTCAGGTGTTCCAGCAAATCACGGTCTATGGTGCTGGTGATCCGACCATTATGGCGGGGGGCATTTCACAGGCATTGATGACAACTGTCTTGGGTATTGTAGTTGCGATCCCTACAATTTTTATGCATACAGTGGTGAAAAGTCGTAGCGACAACATCATTCATATACTTGAAGAGCAGGCAACGGGCATGATTGCCCAGAAGGCTGAACGTTCCGCAGGTGGTCAATAGTGTTAATCGCAAGCCGAGACAGGCTGGTAGATAGCAGGTCAGAAAATTGATTGAGCAATAGGAACAAAAGAGGTAGCTGATGCCACTATTTATACTAGATTTTCTGGATGCGATTGAAGCCTTCATGAACAGGGGCGGTCCCGTGTTGACGATCATTATGGGTTTGCTCTTGGTCAAGTGGTCTTTGGTTTTCGAACGGGTTTGGTATATCAACAGTGCTCACAAACAAAATGTAAAAAATACCCTCTCCGAGTGGAATGCCAGGACTGACAAGCAGTCTTGGAGTGCACACCAGATACGCACCATGATGATCTCAAAAATTTCACTGGATGTAAGGAATACCATGCCGATTATTGAGGTGTTGGTGACCATCTGTCCGCTACTGGGATTAATTGGCACAGTTACCGGAATGATTGAGGTGTTTTTTGTGATGTCGTTCTCCGGTGGGGGTGATGCCAAATCCATGGCAGGAGGTGTTTCAAAAGCTACCATTCCAACCATGGCGGGTATGGTGGGGGCTATTTCTGGCATTTTTGCTGCGAATTACTTGAAAAGCAGAATTGATCGGGACCTTGAATTGCTCGAGGATCATTTACCCCTCAGTCAATGATCTGACTGTGGGTTGGTTGTATACAAAGCAGAATAACAAGAGACAGGCCAAAGTATCATGAAATCAGGTTTGATGAGAAAAAAGGATCAGGAAGAAGCAGGCGAGATTGATCTGACGCCAATGCTTGATGTGGTTTTTATCCTGCTCATTTTCTTTATTGTGACATCGGTTTTCGTCACCGAGGCGGGTATTGAGGTGATTAAACCGGAAGCATCCACTGCTAGTGAGACATCCGGTGACCTGATCCTGATTGCGGTTGGGCCAGCTGGTGATATATGGATCGATGGTGACTTAATTGATCCCCGCTTTATTCGATCCCGTTTTGAGTTACGACTGGCTGATGCACCAAATTCAGCAGTTATTATCCAAGCGGATCAGAGTGCCAATAATGAGCAAGTGATGCTGATTCTGGAAGCGGCGCGACAAGCCAATATTGAAGATGTCAGAATTTCTGCGGAGGCATAAATCATGATCATCAGATGGGCAGTATCCTTATGCATGGCCTGGGCCATAACCTTTGGTCTGTTTTATTTTATGCAGGCATTGATTGAGACAGGAGACAATTTCGATACGCGAGTTAATGTAGTGCGTCTGGTTGATGCCACCATGCCGGACATAGACTTAGAAGTTATTGAGGAAATTGACAAGCCGGAATTGATTGAGGAGATCACCCAGGATACGCCTGACACGCCGGAAAAGCAGATCAATCTGGATTCAGGTCCTTCACTGAATATTGAACGTGCCAACCTCAATCTTGATACGGGTCTGGAATTGAACAATGCCTCTATTTCAGCCACTGACGGGGACTATTTGCCTTTGGTTGCCATAGCACCACAGTATCCCACACGGGCCGCACAGCGTGGCATAGAGGGCTGGTGTCTAGTGAGTTTTACCGTGGATGGGTTGGGAAATGTTTTGGAAGATACCATTGAGGTGGTAGATGCAGAGCCGCCTAATATTTTCAATCGTTCCTCAATTCGTGCAGCGTCCCGTTTCAAGTTTCAGCCACGAGTTGTTGAAGGCCAAGGAGTTGAAGTTCCTGGTGTGCAGTATCTGTTTAGATACCAACTGGAGGACTCATAGACGACAGTTTGTCCACCTCCTTGTCGGTATTTTAATGAGTTGATAGCACTACCGGAAGTTTTCTGTATGAAGTCGGAGAATTTACATATCCAATCGCAAAGTCGACCTGCTTGAAAACAATAACAAGGTGGTTTTTGACCTGTCATACTTACGATTGATGAGCCAAATCAGCTGAAATTAAGGCAACACTGGTACAGGTTCAAGCAAAAGATAAAAAGAAAAATCTAGCTCTTGTGAATTTATGAAGAGGAAAGAGGCTGATATGAAAATGCTACGTCCCGCATCTCTTACCTTGCTGGCGGCTTTGCTGGCCACTCCGTTATTGCTTAAATCACCGCTGGTTTTGGCGGGAGAGGAAGAGCAACGAGCACCTCCAGAGGCACGCACAGCAGGTACATTAAGTCAGCAGGTTATGCGTTCAATCAGTGAAATTCAGGAACTGATGTCTCCCGAGGACGAGGGAGACGAACCCAATTACGCTGAAGCCAAGATTAAGCTGGATGAGTTGCGTGAACGACGCTTCGAGCGCATGAATGACTTTGAAAAGTCCACACTGCTGAGTTTCTACACCAATTACTATCTGGGCACTGAAGATTACCGTGGTGCTCTTAACACTTTTGAGGAAATGCTACTGATCGAGGAGCTGCGCCTGGATCAACGGCTGCGCACTCTGCGTTCACTGGGACAGTTATACGCTGCCGAAGAGGAGTGGCAGAACTCGATTAATAACTTCACGTCTTGGAGAGAACTTTCACCCGAAGAGGATGTGACCGTATACAAAGGTCTGTCATATGCCCACTACCAGTTGGAACAATTTGAGGCGGCTTTGCCATATTGGCTGGATTACATGAACTTGTCCCTGGATAGTGGGGAGGTCCTTGAGCGTGATGACTACACCTATCTAAATGGCCTTTATTTTACTTTGGAAGACTTCGAGAAAGCCCTGGACCTGACTAAAACCATGATAGTGAAATTCAATAACAAGACTGACTGGCAAAACTTCAATGCTATCTATGCCAGTTTGGATCAGGAGGAACGTCGGGTACAGGCTCTCAACCTGGCTTATATTGTTGGCCACATTGATGATGAGCAACGTTATATGAATTTGGGACAGTCAATGGCCGGCATGGAAATACCCTTATCTGGAGCTAAGATTATTGAGGAGGGGCTGGAAAAGGAAATCATAGAGGAAAATCTGGAAAATCTGGAGGTCGCTGCCCAAATGCATTTGATTGCCAGTACCTATGCAGACGGCCTGCCCAATGCCCTGCGTGTGGCTGAAATGTCTGACAGCGGCGATGGTTGGGATACTGTTGGTTATATTCATTATGTGCTTGGTGATTACGAGGAGGCTGTAGAGGCTTTCGAGTCGGCCATAGAAAAGGGTGATCTAAATAATCGTTCTGATACTTTGATGTTTCTGGCCCGGGCCAGACTGGAGCTAGATGACTTCGACGGTGCTCGCCGGGCCGCACGGCAGGCTTCTGATGCCGGTGATGAGAGCGATCGCAGCGCAGCGCAGCAATACCTGACTTTTATTGGCAGTACTGAGCAGCGTTACAATATCATTGAACAGCGCAAGGCCGAATCCATTGATTACTACCGACCTTATCCCTCATTGATCAACTAACATCTGGCAGTTAATAGAATCACATCGGAGAAAGATGTTCATCAAAGGCCTCATGGACATATCCTCAAGCCCTTGAAACCGGAACGGCTAACCCCATTTAAGAACCCGATCATCTTAAAAGATGGTCGGGTTTTTCTTTTCGGGCAGACTCGAAATTGATAGCAAGTGCAACAGTGGAGCAGAGACAGAACCATGAGCAATGAAACCCAGGCCGAAACCGGCACCGACAACAAGACAGAGACCAGAGGATTCGAGACTGAAGCAAAACAGTTGCTTCACTTGATGATTCATTCCCTCTATAGCAACAAGGAAATCTTTCTACGAGAGTTGATATCTAATGCCTCCGATGCAGCAGACAAGCTTCGCTTTGAAGCCCTATCCCAGCCGGAATTGCTTGGAGATGATGCCGAGCTTAAGGTACAGATCGACTTCGACTCAGAAAACAACTCAATCACTGTTTCCGACAACGGTATTGGCATGAGCCGAGAGGAAGTAATCAGCAATCTCGGCACCATCGCCAAGTCCGGCACTGCCCAGTTTCTGGAGTCACTCACCGGAGATCAGCAGAAGGATTCTCAGCTTATTGGTCAGTTTGGTGTTGGCTTTTATTCGGCATTCATAGTTGCCGATGAGGTCGAGGTGCTTACTCGTAAGGCTGGAGAGGGCACCGGGCAGGGTAGTCTGTGGAAATCCAAAGGAGAGTCAGACTATACCATTGAAGCAGCTGAAAAAGCCAGCCGCGGCACCAGCGTTACTTTGCATCTCAAAAGTAGCGAAGAGGAATTTGCCCAAGATTTTCGACTGCGTAGCATCGTCAAGCGTTACGCCGATCATTTGTCAATACCGGTAATGATGGTAAAACCAAACTACGACAAACCAGAAACGGATGAGAGAGATAAAAGTGAGTCAGATGACAAGGAGAAAGACGCAAAAGCTGATGATCAAGCTCCAACTGATAAAGCTGATAAAGTTGAGAAAGAGATTGAATACGAGGCCGTAAACGATGCCAAGGCACTTTGGACCCGTTCCCGTAGTGATGTGAAAAAGAAAGAATATATCGAGTTTTACAAACACATCAGTCATGACTTTGAAGATCCGTTGGACTGGAGTCACAACAAGGTGGAAGGCAAACTGGAATACACTAGCTTGCTGTATGTTCCGGGAAGAGCACCATTTGACCTGTGGAATCGTGATGCTGCGCGTGGACTAAAGCTCTATGTTCAGCGCGTCTTCATCATGGATGATGCTGAGCAGTTTCTGCCGCTGTACTTGCGATTTATGAAGGGTGTGGTGGATTCTAATGATATCTCCTTAAATGTGTCTCGGGAGATTTTGCAAAAGGATCCTGCGGTTGACTCCATGCGCAGTGCCTTAACCAAGCGTGCACTTGATATGCTTGGTAAGTTGCGCAAGAACAAAAAGGATAACTATCAGAAGTTCTGGGATCAGTTTGGTCAGGTTCTGAAAGAAGGTCCGGCGGAAGACTTCGGCAACCGTGAGAAAATCGCCAAACTGCTGCAATTTACTACCACTCAGTCAGAGGGTGATGTTCAGGATCAGGGCCTGGAAGAATATCTGAAGCGCCAACAGGAGGGTCAGGACAAGATCTATTTTCTGGCGGCGGAATCTCTTAAGGCAGCACGCACCAGTCCCCACCTTGAAATCTTTCGCAAGAAAGGCATTGAGGTCATTCTTATGACCGACCGGGTTGATGAGTGGCTTATGGGACACCTGACAGAGTTTGATGGCAAGCAATTTCAGGATATTTCCCGGGGAGAGCTGGATCTTGGAAAGCTTGACGATGAGGAAGAAAAGAAAAAGCAGGAAGAATCAGAAAAAGCTCTTGAGGGACTAACAGACAGGATCAAAACCATACTTGGAGAGAGGGTCAATGAGGTTCGTCTAACCCACCGCCTCACTGACTCGGCGACCTGTCTGGCCATGGATGAACATGCCATGGGATCCCAGATGCGCAAGATTATGGAAGCTTCCGGACAGGCTGTACCAGACATCACGCCGCATTTTGAAATCAATCCAGCTCACCCACTAATAGAGCGGCTCGACAAGGAACAGGATGAGGATCGCTTTGCAGACCTGGTGGAAATCCTGTTTGGACAAGCCAGTCTGTCAGATGGTGGCCAGTTGGATGATCCAGGTGAGTTTTCATCGCGGTTGAACAAGGTGTTGTTGCAGTTGCAGTAAATGTTCAATAGGCAGATTGCCTCCGGTTACATCTTCTCCAATGACTCAATGCCCAGTAGATCCATACCCTGCTCCAGGGTATGGACTGTAAGCTGAGCTAGTGCCAGACGAGATGCCATGGTTTCTCCTGTAGACCTCAGAATGGGGCACTCTTCATAAAAGCGCATAAACAGTCCAGCCAGCTCATAAAGGAAAGAGCAGAGCTGATTCGGATAGCAGTCCATTGCCACGGCATGCACCACTTCCGGCAGTTGCAGGTTCTTTACCAGTAGAGCCCGTTCTGCTGGTTCTCCAATTTCCAGAATTTTTCTGCCAATGTCACCAGAACCCGCAGCCTTGCTTAGCAGACTGTGGATTCTGGCACCAGCATAGAGCAGATAGGGTGCCGTATTTCCTTCAAAAGACAGCATGGTATCGAAATCAAATACATAATCGCTGGTGCGGTTTTTTGAAAGATCGGCATACTTAACAGCACCTATACCCACACAGTTCGCTACGTGGACCATTTCATCCGGATTGAGATTTGGATTCTTTTCCCTCACCAGCCTATGGGCTTGCTTTACTGCCTCATCTAGCAAATCTATTAGTTTGATAGACTCCCCTGAACGAGTTCTAAATGGTCTGCCATCCTTGCCCATGATAGTGCCATAGGCGATATGCTCGAGAGACAGGCTGTTGTCGACAAACTCGGCTTTTCTGGCAACAGCAAACACTTGCTGAAAATGTAAGGATTGTCTGGCATCAACGACATAGAGAGATCGATGAATTTGCTGGCTCATGCGTAGACGAATTGCAGCAAGGTCAGTAGTTGCATACAAGTATCCACCATCAGTTTTTTGCACAATCAAGGGCAGTAACTCACCATTCTTGCCTTTGAAAGCATTAAGAAACACGCAGTTGGCCCCATCGGACTGGCTTAGCAGCTGTGCCGAATCCAAATCAGCGATCACTTGAGGCAGATCATCGTTGTAGCGACTTTCCGAATCCAGGTCAGAGCGGGTCAGGGTAACCCCCAACTTGTCGTATACTGTTTCACAATGCTTCAGGGATTCGTTGATAAACATCTCCCATGCACGAACATATTCCGCCTCTCCCGACTGCAGCTTCACCACACTGAGTCTGGACTTGGAAGCGAACTCAGCATCCTCATCAAAACGAGTTTTGGCATCGCGGTAGAATACTTCCAGATCTGCTAACTGCAAGTTGGTGTTATTGTTTTCAGTCTGCAACTCGCGCAGATGAGTGATCAGCATGCCAAACTGAGTTCCCCAGTCTCCCACATGATTTTGCCGTATGACATGATGTCCAAGTTTTTCCAATACCCGTACTAGGCAATCTCCAATAATGGTTCCACGCAGATGGCCTACATGCATTTCTTTAGCAAGGTTGGGAGAGGAATAATCCACAGCAATCTTTTGAGAAATCTCTGCTGATCGGATAAATGACGATGGATCAGTCAAAATGTTATTGGATTGCTCTAGCAGAAATGGACCAGCAATGTGGACATTAATGAAACCAGGACCTGCGACTTCCAATCTGCCAATCAAACCCAATGCCTGAGTCGAGATGCAGTCGACCACTTGTTGAGCAAGCTCTCGTGGACTGCACTTCATTTGTTTAGCGATCGCCATCACGCCATTCACCTGGTAGTCACCAAACTCTGGTTTGCTGGCAGTGACCACATTGGCATTACAGGTTGGCAGCCCACTGACTGAGATCATTACCTGTTCGAAAGCATTATTAAGCTGTTGTTTGATCGCTTGCATTACAAACCATTAAGAGCTTAATAATAATTATTAGTGGATATTCCATAGGTTCAGATGTCCTGACCTCAATAGCTGTTCGACAGCAGTGAAGTTCTGAATACTTACTTTAATATCATATAGCTATGAATGATTACCGAGATTTTTGTAGATGCTATCATTGCTAATTCCTGCTAATTAACCATGACAGTTTCTCGACTGGCAATCTTGCTTCACACGGCTTACTAACTGCCTGAAGATAGACGAAATTTGGTTTGAAGCTGTCATGACGTTAGCAGAAAGAAAATACTCAAGATCAGAACATCTGAAATTATATTATAGATTGGCAAGAGAAGCAGGGGTTGTCATTACTGTAGGGATTTATGCTGTGGCCAAAATAGGAGTAATTCCCACCAAATTGTGTTCAATTTCCGACTTCCTCAATAAAAGTAAAACGCCTTTTTTGTATTTGGCAAAAAGAGCTGGTTATGATTGGCTCGGCTATGTCATTCAGGATATGGTTGATTTGGGTTCAGGAAAAAGCAACTTTGTGAACGGTAGGGCAAATGTCTCCAAATATCAGATAACGGTTCTAAGGGAATTGGATGCAACATTATGAATAACGCATAAAAAAACAGGTAAGGTTGCTGTTAGATGTTTTACCAAAGGTTTCCAATGAGAAATGCTTTTTTATTGGCGGTACAGCAATAAACCTCTTCATGCTTATGCCTAGGCTCTATAGATATCGACTTAACCTATGTCGAGATTGCCGATAGGGGTGAAATCTTTAATAGAATTAACCCAGCTGAAAGCACTAGCATTAATACCATCATCATTTCTTGTTATTTTGAGGTGTTTTCAGTAAGTTACTGAATTATAGCTATTTTCAATTATTAAAATTCAGCTATGAGAAGTGCTCCAACTTGACTTCCCCAATATGTTGTGTACTGGTAATAACTAATTTTTGATCTCTTCCTGCACAGATATGGAGTTCTAATTCTAGTTAAAATACGAGGTCAGTCCTTAACATTTCTTTCAATTTTATTAAGTCGCGGCATATTTTGTTAAAGCACAACCAAGTACAGTTCGTTTGTATTGAACCAGCCCACTACGGCCAACGGCTGGATAATTTTCTATTCCGGCATCTGAAGGGATTGCCTCGTTCCCGCGTCTACCGCTTGATCAGGCGTGGTGAAGTCAGAATCAACAAAAAGCGCTCTAAACCCAATACCAGGCTTAATAAGGGGGATATGGTGCGTATTCCGCCCCATGAGCCGATGCAGCACGACATCCCACCAAAGCCAGGATCCGGACTCTGTGAATTAATTGAGCGCAGCGTACTTCATGAAGACGAAAACCTGCTGATTATTAATAAACCGGCAGGCATCGCCGTACATGGTGGCTCAGGCATTCGTCTGGGCCTTATAGAGGCAATACGCCAGATTAAGCCTCAGTGGCAAGATACTGAACTGGTCCACAGATTGGATCGTGATACCTCAGGCTGTCTGGTTTTATGCAAAAACCTGAACTTTTTAAGGGACTTACAGGCACAACTAAAGAATACTTCTGTAAAGAAGGACTATCTGGCACTGGTTTTTGGGCAGTGGCCAGGAGATTTGCATGAGGTGGTAGCACCCTTGCAAAAAAACATTCTCAGTTCAGGAGAGCGGATGGTGCGAGTAGATAGGGATGGGAAAAAGTCAGTGACTCGAATCGTAGTCCAGCAACGGTATCAGCAGGCTACTCTGATCCAAGCTTCACCTAAAACTGGTCGAACCCACCAGATCCGGGTGCACTGTCAGGTAAGCAAGCATTCCATTGTTGGAGATACCAAATATCGGGCTGGACATGAAAGAGCACCAAAACAGTTGTTGCACTATAAATCGCTGTGCCTGCATGCACTGCGTATTGCCTTCAAGAAACCTTTCAGCGACCAACTAATCGTAGTTGAGGCACCATTACATGAACACCTGGTTAAACTGCTTAATTCAATTAAAAATTAATAATTTCAAAAGATTAAGATTTATAGTTAAAGTTAATAATACCAACCTATTTGCTTTGACAGATGAATTTAATATCCCTAAAATTGCGACCCTATGACAACGGCACAGTTGCCAGTCTACGTTAATGTACGCCAGGTCTTCTCACAAGAAGCCGAAATTGGCGGCACGGTCAGTCTGGATCGAATGCTTCGCTTTCGACAACTGTTGGCTAGCGATCGGGCAAGCATTCATGCCAACTTGAGTTTTGCCAAAGCAAGATCGGGCCACCGAGAAATTAGTGGCGAAGTATCAGCTACTGCCGATATGCTCTGCCAACGATGTCTACAGCCAGTTCAGCTGAACATCAGGGACAGCATTCGTCTGGCTTTGCTGGAATCTGAAGATCAAATGGTCGATCTTGACCCGGAATGGGACCCTTGGATCTGTGATGGGCTTCGGTTGCCATTAGCTAAGCTGGTGGAGGAACAGTTGATGCTGGCACTGCCCATTGTCAATGTCTGTGAAGACGAGGCATGTATCGTCAAACTGGAGTATCGACCAGCACCAGAGAGTGATCTCAATTTTCTCAATCAGAAGGTTGCAACAACCAAGCCCTTTGCGACACTCGGTAAACTGATGAAGAATACCCGCTAGACAGAATTAGACTGAATATAGAAAGCATAGCTGCAAATATATGCACCGATACGAACGGGCCCTAGCGGAAAAGCTCATGAAAATTAAATACAACTTATCCACTTTTATCCGAATTTAAGACATTTTCAAAATATTTTTACAGGAGATCGCAACATGGCAGTTCAACAGAACAAAGTGACCCGTTCCAAACGGAATAAACGCCGGACTCACGACTCATTGGCAGGGCCCACTCTGTCTCAAGACCAAATTTCTGGTGAGTTCCACCGCCGTCATCACGTGACTAAGGATGGCTTTTATAAAGGCAACAAAGTCGTGGGTAGCAACAACTAACCTTGAATGTTGCCAAATGCATAGCCATTGATGCCATGGGGGGCGACGGGGGTGTGGAGATGACACTCCCTGCCTGTGTTGAAGCATTGCGTCAGGACCCGGATCTCGGCTTAATGCTGATCGGTAATGAACGGTGCATGCAGGATGGATTGAAGCATGTTCCGGAAGCCTTGCTAGCCCGCATAAGCATCATACATACCAAGGATGCGGTGTTTGATGATGACAAGCCAGCGCAGGTTTTGCGGAAGGGGCGACAGTCTTCCATGTTCAAGGCCATTGAACTGGTTAAGGATGGGAAAGCCCAGGCAATGGTGAGCGCTGGCAACACTGGGGCGTTGCTGCTAACAGGCAGACATCTGCTGAAAACTTTGCCCGGCATTCGTAAGCCCGCCATTGTGGCAACCTTGCCGGGAACTTCACGGCAAACGTTTCTGCTTGATGTGGGAGCCAATCCTGAATGTGATGGCCCTCAATTGTTCGAATTCGCAGTGATGGGAATGGTGTTGGCCGAAGCGTTAGAGGGACAGCCCGTGTCGGTGGGATTACTCAATATCGGGGCCGAACTACATAAAGGAACAGCGGCAGTTCAGGAAGCAGCAGCCTTGATGATGGATAGTCCCGCGCTAGACTATGCTGGATTCATTGAAGCCAATGAATTGTTCGAAGGGGCCGCCGATGTAGTTGTTTGTGATGGCTTTGTCGGGAATGTAATTATCAAATCGAGTGCTGGTGTTGCCAATGTGGTGAAGAAACTCCTACGGCCCAAACAGGAGGACATGCCTCCAGTCTCCATGCAAGTCGATGTAAATTTACCGTGCATCTCACTTGCCTCTAATGATTGCTCTGAAGAGGCCATATCATTACGTCTGTCATCCCAGATTAACCCCCAACGATTTAATGGTGCGAGCCTGCTAGGTTTGCAGGGTAGTGTTATCAAAAGCCATGGCAACGCCACCAGTGAGGGATTTTTCTATGCCATTCAACAGGCAATACATGAAGTGGATAACGCTATTCCGCAGCTGATAGCTGATCGAGTTGCAAACATCATGCAGGGCAGGCCTGCCCCTGTTTTGGGTTAAAATTGAAATTGTTTCAGCTACCTCAGGCACAAAATCAATCAGTAAAGGGCAGGCAGGTAGTAAGCATATGTCAGGGATAGGATTCGTTTTTCCGGGCCAAGGTTCTCAAAAGCAGGGTATGCTGTTGGAATTGGCGCATCGTTACTCCTTAATCCTTGAGACATTTGCCGCTGCCTCCGATGTGTTGGGTTTGGATTTATGGGATATTGCGCAGCACAATCCTGAGGATCAGCTAAACCAGACAGCCATTACACAGCCAGTCCTGCTTACCGCCTCTGTGGCCATTATGCGCGTATGGCAAGAGGCGGGAGGTGCCAGGCCCGCAATTGTTGCCGGCCATAGCCTAGGTGAATACACGGCTTTGGTGTCTGCGGAAGTCCTGGATTTTGCGACAGCAGTCAAACTGGTCCATGAGCGTGGCAAATTCATGCAATCAGCTGTCAAAGACAGTGATGGCAAGATGGCGGCTATTGTTGGCTTGGAGAGTACCAGAATTATTGAGATCTGTGATGAGGCATCTGCATTGGGTACGGTATCGGCAGCAAACCTGAACTCACCGGAACAGACTGTTATCGCCGGGGAGCACAAGGCAGTGGAGAAGGCTATGCAATTATGCAAGGATGCAGGGGCCAAGCGTGCCTTACCCCTGAATGTAAGCGTCCCTTCCCATTGCGCCCTGATGAAGCCAGCTGCCAGGCAGTTGCAAGCCGTGCTTGAGAGTGTCGGACTGCACGAGCCCACCATCGCAGTGGTGCCAAACGCTACGGCGGAGATCACTACTGAGACTGCAGCTATCAAGCAGAATCTGGTTAAACAGCTTGACTCTCCAGTGCGCTGGGTAGATTGTGTGCGAGTAATGGCCGACACAGGGGTCAGTCATTTTGTGGAGTGTGGTCCAGGCAAGGTGCTCTGTGGATTGATCAGACGCATTGACCCCGGTCTCACCGTTGTTACAAGTGATACGCTAGCGGCGTTTGAGAGTGCTTTAACTGAGCTGTCAAACTGATCAAAATGGTGGACCACAAACTCTACATACACTTTACTCAAGGGCAATGATGGTATTCAAGACTACTGAGAATGGAATCAGATAGAATTTTATTTGTAGCTGTAAACGGTATCGTTGCCTGGTGAAGAAATTAGCAAGAAGAGAAGCGGGAAAATCGTGATTGATGGGGCATCCATAGCACTAGTCACTGGTGCTAGCCGTGGAATTGGCAGGGCTATTGCTGAGGCATTGGGTGGGTTGGGGCTGATTGTGGTAGGCACAGCAACAACTGATGCCGGAGCAGAGGTCATTTCCGGCTATCTTGCGAAGGTCGGAATCTCCGGTTCGGGCAGAGTTGTTGATGTCAGTGATGATGACTCAGTCAGTGCCATGCTGGCGGATGTTGAAGTTGAACATGGCCCGCCAACCATTTTGGTCAACAACGCAGGCATAACTCGGGACAATCTGTTGATGCGCATGAAGGTCCAAGAGTGGGAAGATGTAATAAATACCAATCTCAGTTCAATGTACCGGCTGTCCAAGGCTTGTTTGCGGGCAATGACAAAAGCACGTAACGGTCGTATTGTGAATATTAGCTCTGTAGTGGCCTCCTCAGGCAACGCAGGGCAAACTAACTATGCCGCATCAAAAGCCGGTATAGAGGGATTTACCCGTTCATTGGCCCAAGAAATAGGTTCTAGGGGTATTACTGTGAATACTGTGGCACCGGGCTTCATTGAAACAGACATGACCCGAGCACTACCGGAAGCTCAGCAACAGGCCATACTGGCACAGATCCCGCTCGGCAGGCTGGGGCGGCCAGAAGAAGTGGCCGCTGTGGTAGCCTTTCTGGTTTCAGAACAAGGAGCCTATATTACTGGAGAAACTGTGCATGTGAATGGTGGCATGCATATGGGCTGAGTTCCATAATTCAGGTCATAGATAGCGCAGGCTGATTGATTTTTATACACTTGAAAAGGAAATTAAAGATTACAATGACCGCAAATAGGAGTAGAATCGCACTACCAATCCGCTGGTGTAAAGCTGATACAACAGTCATTTGAGGAAGGGCTAAAACAAGCCCTTATAAAAAAGATTTAGGAGCAAGGAGTAGATATGAGTAGCATTGAAGAGCGCGTTAGTAAGATCGTCTGCGAACAACTCGGTGTAACAGAAGATCAGGTCAAACCTTCCGCTTCTTTCGTTGAGGATTTAGGTGCTGATTCACTTGATACCGTCGAATTGGTTATGGCACTTGAAGAAGAGTTTGAGACCGAAATTCCTGATGAGGAAGCCGAGAAGATTACCACAGTCCAACTCGCTATTAATTATATTAACGAGCACCTGTAACCACCCCTACCTTAACCAGTTAATCCGGTTCATGTGACTGCTGACGAAGTTACTCTTACCAAGGGGTAGCTTCGACCATGCAGGGCATGGCCCAGGCAACCAGCTAGCCAGGAAACATTATTGTGAATGGTCGAAGAGTTGTGGTTACCGGACTGGGTCTACTCACTCCGCTTGGAAATGATGTGGCTACTTCCTGGTCTGGCATCTGCCAGGGCCGGAGTGGTATTAGACCGATCACATCTTTTGATGCCTCTGGCTTTAGCACGCGCTTTGGCGGGTCCATCGAAAATCTAGATCTGAGTCCGTATCTGGAACCCAAAGAAAAAAGGCAGATGGATACCTTTGTGCACTATGGCATTGCAGCTGGTGTCCAAGCCTTTGAAGATGCGGGACTTGATGAAGGTCGGCTTGATTGTGACAGAGTTGGCGTGGCGGTTGGCTCTGGTATTGGCGGCATAGCAAAAATCGAAGAAACCAGCCTCATCATTAGGGATTCTGGGCCGCGTCGGGTCAGTCCTTTTTTTGTGCCAGGTTCAATCATCAATATGATTTCAGGAAATTTATCCATGAGATATGGGTTAAGGGGACCCAATATCGCCGTGGTCACAGCCTGTACCACCGGGACACATAATATCGGGCTGGGGGCCAATCTGATTGCCAGCAACCAGGCTGATGTAATGCTGGTCGGAGGGGCTGAAATGGCTACTACCCGTGTGGGGCTGGGTGGCTTTTGTGCCGCCCGCGCACTGTCCACCAGAAATGACGAGCCTGAGCGAGCCAGTCGACCTTGGGATAGGGACCGCGATGGATTTGTCCTTAGCGATGGTGCGGCAGTCATGGTGCTGGAGGAAGAAGGGCATGCGCGTAGACGCAGTGCGGAAATCTATGCCAGCCTGAGCGGATTTGGCATGAGCGGTGATGCTCACCATGTTACCTCGCCATCGCCAGGCGGGGAGGGTGCTGTGCTTTGCATGCGTAATGCACTGTCAAGTGCCGGGATGGATCCGAAAGCTGTGACCTACATCAATGCCCATGGTACCTCAACTCGGGCAGGTGATGTGGCCGAGACACAGGCAATCAAATCAGTGTTTGGCAGTCATGCCCATGAATTGTGTGTGAGTTCCAGCAAGTCGATGATGGGGCACTTGCTTGGTGCTGCCGGGGCTGCTGAAGCGATTATTTCGGTCTTGGCCCTGAAAGATCAGATTGTCCCTCCCACCATCAATCTGGATAATGTGGATGAGGAGTGTGACCTAGACTATGTTCCACAGACTGCCAGAGAAAAGCAGATCGATGTGGTTCTGACCAATTCCTTTGGTTTCGGGGGCACCAACGGTAGCCTTGTTTTTTCCAGTTATAAGTAGGAGAAAGCCTTGTTCCATTACCTGCTTCCTAATCATATTTGCCGAAGCATCAAGCACCAGAAATCTGCAAAAGTACTCTCTTCAAGCCATTTTAGTTAATTGGATTAGTCACTTGCACATCCTTATTAAGCTCAATTACCTCTGGCGGCATAAGCTGATGCTATAGTTTTTCCATGCAATTCAGGAGAATGTTCGGGGAGCAGCCGTGAAGCAAAATTTGACTTGGATTCTCCTTGTCCTGTTACTGCTGGCTACGGCAAGCCTCTCGGCCTTGCGGGCCAGTTATCTGGCTCCACTTAAGAGCCTGAGTGCCCCTCAATTGTTTGTTATTGAGTCGGGCAGTTCCCTGGGTACCATTGCCCGTGAATTGAAAGCCCAAAATATAGTATCCAATATCCGTCTGCTAAAACTTGCTGTTCGACTTTTAGGCACAGCTGATGCTATCAAGGCAGGCGAATATCGGCTGGAGCCAGGACTGAGTATGGCCGATCTTGTGGCCTTGTTGGTGTCTGGTGAGGTAGTACAGTACCGTATTACCTTTATCGAAGGCTGGACCTTGAGCCAGGCACTGGCGGTAATGACCGGTATGGACGCACTAGAGCATACCCTTGCCGACACCAATGCCGCCCAGTTGGCTAGTCTGCTTTCCCTTGACTTAGACAATCCGGAGGGAATGTTGCACCCGGATACCTATTTTTTCACTCGTGGCACCAGTGATCTAGATATTCTGCGTCGAGCACGTGATCGTCAGCAACAAATCTTGGACGAATTGTGGCAGACACAAGCCAGCTCACTCCCATATAAATCAGCAACAGAAGCCTTGATTATGGCCTCAATTATTGAAAAAGAGGCCGGCGTTAGCAGTGAAAAAGGGCATATCGCTGGCGTATTTGTACGACGATTGGAAAAAAACATGCGGCTACAGTCAGATCCAACGGTCATCTACGGTCTCGGAGTCGGCCATACTGGCAAGCTCACCCGTGCCGACCTGAATACTATGACTCCTTACAATACCTACCGGATTAATGGGTTGCCACCAACGCCTATTGCCTTGCCGGGGACTGATTCCATCAAGGCAAGCCTAAACCCATTGCCTTCGGACTATCTATATTTTGTCGCAACTGGCGATGGCCGACATAAATTTTCTGCCACTCTGGAAGAGCACAATGTGGCAGTCAATCAATATCGGCGCATGCAACAGGAAAATCAGCAGCACGATAACAAACCAATCTCCGGTCAAAACCTGCAATGCGGCAATGATGAGTAAAGCCCGCGGCAAATTCATTACGGTGGAAGGCGGTGAGGGGGCTGGCAAAAGCACCAATATCGATGTAATTAAAACATATCTGGAGGAGCAGGGGATCGATTATGTACAAACCAGGGAGCCGGGCGGAACCTTGATTGCCGAGAAGATGCGTAGGCTATTGCTGGATAAGCATGATGAAACCATGAATCCATTAGCCGAACTGCTACTGGTTTTTGCTGCTCGGGCACAACATATTGCATCGCTGATTAAGCCTTCTTTAGATTCAGGCGACTGGGTATTATGCGATCGGTTTACCGATGCGACTTATGCCTACCAGGGATGTGGTCGCAAGCTTAACTCAGAACTGGTCGGCCAGTTGGAAACACTTGTGCAAAGGGAATTACGGCCAGACCTAACCATCATTCTGGACATGGAACCCCGCGTTGGGTTGGAAAGGGCCAGGCAGCGAGGTGATCTGGATCGCTTCGAGATTGAAAAGCTAGAATTTTTTGACAGGGTTAGGTCCTGTTATCTTGATATTGCCCAAGCCGAGCCAGAACGCTGTGTGGTAATTAACGCTGAAGAGGATTTTCCGACTGTCCGCCGGGCTGTGCTGGCGGCCCTGCACCAGCGGCTGGGTGGAGCGGATTGATGGATATTGCTGAAATTGCCCAGCAGTTACCTTTTCCCTGGCAGACCAAACAGTGGCGGCGTTTGTGGTTGCAACATGACAGCAACAAACTGGCCCATGCTTATTTGCTGGCAGGTCCGGCAGGGCTGGGCAAGGCTCTGTTTGCCCGCCATTTTGCCCGCCTGATGCTGTGTGAGAATCCCGAACAGAAGCAGCCCTGTGGTATGTGCCGCAGTTGCCAACTGACCTTGAAAAACAACCATCCGGACATTCGTTACCTAGGACCGGAGGAGGGATCAAGGGATATCAAGATTGAGCAGATAAGGGATCTTGCCGATTATGCGGTGCAAACAAGTTTTGCTGGTGGTCTAAAAATAGCCATCATCAATCATGCTCATCAGATGAACAGCAGTGCTTTCAATGCATTGCTAAAGACGCTTGAGGAACCGGTACCGGGGACCTATCTATTTCTCCTTAGTGATTCACCTGGCGGTTTAAGCTCGACCATTCGCAGCCGATGTCAGCGATTGCAGTTCACATCTCCTGGTTTTGATCAGGCCTGCGAATGGCTGCAACAATATCTAGATCCGGAAATTGATCCAGTCAAGTTACTGGTGGTCACTAATAATCGTCCGCTTAAGGCAATAGAGCTAGCTGGCGATGGGAGTTTGAGTGGAAGGGAAGAATTTGTGCATGAACTCTGCTCGTTGATACAAAATAAGCAGAATCCCCAACAGCTGGTTAATAAGGCAATAAAACTTGGAGAAACAACGGCCATTGAATGTCTGCAAGAAACAGCGTCTGGGCTGATCAAAGGAATTATTGGTATGCAGTTGGAATCGACTAAGGATTCACCTCTTCGGGAAGTGCTGGACCGACTTGCTGCGTTTTCTGGTTCAGCTTCGGGCAGGAAGGCTCAGATTAGGGAGCTTGCCGGGTTTTATCAGACAACACTTGAGGCTGTCAGAAAGCTGAGAAGTGGCAGCAACCCCAATCCACAACTGTTGCTTGAATCTTTACTTTGGCAGTGGAAGGAACTGCAGCTGGGGCTTACCGGGAAATGAGTCAATAGCAGCAATATTGTCGCCAAGCTCTGTGTGAGCGACTGGAGAGTAATCAGTCTAAAGCATAGGGTGAGCTAAGGGAGCCAATTGTTGTTGATAAAACTTTATCGTTCAAAGTAAGTGTTGGTTTCAATATGCGATTAAGCTGGAATGAGATACGGGTAAGAGCCAAGCAATTTTCTAGAGACTGGGCTAATGCGCGCTATGAAAGGGGTGAAACCCAGAGTTTCTACAATGAGTTTTTTGAAGTATTTGGGGTAAAACGCCGTCGCATTGCTGTCTATGAGAGGCAGGTCAAAAAGCTCAATGACAGGCAAGGCTATATCGACTTATTTTGGCCTGGTGTTTTGCTGGTAGAGCAGAAAAGTGCGGGCAGGGATCTCTCTAAAGCGCGGAAACAGGCGGAGGAGTATTTTCTTGGCCTGAAAGCCACCGAGCACCCTCGTTATATGTTGCTGAGCGACTTTCAAAGTTTTGAACTTTATGATCTAGAGGAAGGCACGGAAACTGAATTCACATTAAACAAGCTACATGAAAACGTTGAAAAGCTCGGGTTTATCATCGGTCTGCAAAAGCGGACTTTCAAGGATCAAGACCCCGTAAATATTGAAGCATCTGAATTGATGGGGCAAGTCCATGATAGCCTGATGGGTTCGGGCTATGTGGGTCATGATTTGGAGCAATTCCTTGTCAGATTGCTTTTTTGCTTGTTTGCTGATGATACTGGGATTTTTGAGCCTCGTGGCATTTTTGAAAATCTAATCAAAGACAGAACATCTGAAGACGGGACGAACCTCGGTCAATGGCTTACAAACCTATTTGAAACTATCAACACACCTGTGGGCAAGCGATACACAACAATAGATGAAGACCTCGCTACTTTTCCCTTTGTCAATGGTGAATTATTTGCTGATCGGCTACCTATCCCGTCCTTCGATAGTGAAATGCGGCAGGCATTAATTGATGCCTCTGAGTTTTCATGGGATGCTATTTCGCCTGCTATTTTTGGTGCACTGTTTCAGTCAGTTATGGACAGGGAGGAACGCCGAAAGAAAGGTGCTCACTATACGACTGAAAAGAATATTATGAAAGTAATCAGCTCGTTGTTTCTAGACGAGTTACGAGCCGAGTTTGATTCACTCAATGCCAGAAAGACTCAACGTCTGAAAAAATTGCGGGATTTTCACAATAAGCTCTCGAAACTAACCTTCTTTGATCCTGCCTGTGGTTGCGGGAATTTTCTGGTCATTGCCTACCGTGAACTGCGTCAGTTGGAACTTGATCTGCTTGTTGCCCTAAGACGGAATAAGCAACTGACTCTGGATATATCGACGTTATCAAAAGTGGATGTTGACCAGTTTTATGGCTTAGAAATTAGTGAATTTCCGGTCAGGATAGCTGAAGTAGCCATGTGGATGATGGATCACATGATGAACAATAGACTTAGCCTTGAGTTTGGCCAGTCCTATGTTCGTATTCCTTTGCTGAAGTCTCCAAATATTCGCCATGGTGATGCCTTAGAGCTGGATTGGACTGAACTGATATCACCTAAACGATGCAATTATTTATTTGGCAATCCACCTTTTGTCGGTGCCAAATATCAAGATGAAAAGCAACGGTATCAGGTAAGGAAAATAGCCAATCTAGGCGGATCTGGCGGTACTTTGGACTATGTGACTGCGTGGTTTATCAAGGCAGGGGAGTTCATTAAGGGTAGAGGCAGCAAAATTGGCTTTGTAGCAACCAATTCAATTACACAGGGAGAGCAGGTAGGCCAGCTTTGGCCATTATTGTTTCATAAGTACGGTTTGGAAATTTGTTTTGCCCATCAAACCTTCGCTTGGGGTTCTGATGCACGAGGGAAAGCAAATGTTTTTGTGGTAATCATAGGGCTTTGTCATCGTGAACATGAACCTGCTGAAAAAAAGCTGTTCATGTACTCTGATATCAAGGGAGAGCCGGAGGAGAGCAGACACAAGGCGATAACAGCCTATTTGTGTGATGCAGGAACTCTCTCTGACAGGCATATTCTGGTCAGCGAGACTACAAAACCAATCAATGGGCT
This sequence comes from Gammaproteobacteria bacterium, assembly GCA_026710425.1. Classification (GTDB taxonomy): domain Bacteria; phylum Pseudomonadota; class Gammaproteobacteria; order Pseudomonadales; family Pseudohongiellaceae; genus UBA9145. The sequence goes on along the minus strand of JAPORB010000071.1, from coordinate 3,419 downwards.
TTCCAGACTGGTTATTGGATCAAAACCCATTGATGGAGGGCACTATATATTCGATGAGGAGGGTAGGGAGGCTTTTCTCATGATGGAGCCATCCGCAGAAAAGTTCCTTCGTCCCTTTGTTGGAGCTCGGGAGTTTATGGATGGTGGAAAGCGTTGGATCTTATATTTGGCATCTGCAAGCCCTGCCGAGCTGAAAGCACTTCCCGAAGTATCAAAGCGAATTTCTGCGGTCAGGGATCTTCGACGCAGAAGTAGAAGTAAACAGACCCAGAAACTTGCTGAAACTCCAACCAGATTTCATGTAGCAGTAATTCCAGAAATGCCTTTTCTGGTAATACCAGAAGTCAGCACTTTCAGGCGCGAGTATCTTCCCATTGGCTGGCTTAACCCTCCGGTTATTCCGAGCAATTTGGTCAAGGTTATGCTGGATACCGATAGATCTAAATTTGCTGTTCTGACCTCAAAAATGCATATGGCCTGGATGCGTTATATTGGAGGTCGTCTGGGTAATAGCTACCGTTACTCAATAGGCATGGTATACAATACCTTTCCATGGCCGAGGATCAACAATGTACAAGCTAAACGATTAGAAGTATTGGCACAGGCAATTATAGACGCGAGAGCCTCTGTTTCAGATTCATCATTATCTGATCTTTATGATCCGATTTATATGCCAGCTGCCCTGAGAAAAGCACATAATACTGTCGATGTGGCAGTTGACAAGTTATATCGGAAAGCACCTTTCAAGTCCGAAAGAGAAAGGGTAGAGCATTTGTTTTTTCTTTATGTAAAGAATCAGTTGAGATTGAAGCATCAGTAATGCCTAAATTCTTTCCCTCAAATTGTCCTTTTTTCAGATTCAAAGCCGGTCAGACAGCTACATAATGGTAGTAACCACAATCCAAAGTTGTTGCTGGAATCACTACTTTGGAAGTTGGAGGATCTGCCGCTAGAACTTGCGGGGTAATGGTATTAAGTTTCACAGTTTTTATTCCGCCAGGCATATTCCAGCAGATACTGCTTATTAGGCGTTTAGTCGGAGTCGTACATAGAGTTAGTAGTAATATTCTCTATATGGGTAGTTTATGTTATTGATACTCTTGATGGGGGGGGGGGGGGGATATAGACAAAGATTGACAGTCTTACTATGACTATTCTCTTGCACTAACCGAAATATTTTTACTTGATTGTGTAGAATTTACTAATCTTCACCTTTTTTCATATTATGCCTGCTTTAAAGAGTATCATGCAATTAAAGAAGGCGAAAGCATAAGGCTTACTCACTTGATTTTGAGTATTGGAGAGCAATTTTTTAATAGATTTCCACAGATGAAAGGAAATTCTGTCGATAAGAAGATACAACTACATCTTCCTAAAGATTTCTATACTAATCAGGATTATCACCTTTAATCTGGTACGCTACCTGTTAGGGATTCCCATACCATCATATTTACTTCTTCTTGGAGATTCACGTTTTCTGGCAACGAGTTGGTATTGTATATTTTTTGTGCAAATTCAATAATTGCCTTGCCAATACCACTTTTAGGATCTGGTAATGGAAATCTCTCAACATACTGAGTCATGTACCGCCTTCGTCCTGCATAGAGTCTATTATTGAAGCAAACATCATAATATTTCTCAATGAACGTGGAGTTGCCAACTGCTACTGCTAACCATAGTAATTCTGTTTGCGAAGAATTTTGAGCTGTGAGCCAATAACAATCCCCGTTTACAACTGATCCACTTAAATCAACCCAAAATGTCGGTTCCGCTGAGATATCACGAAACACCAACTTTGGTTGATTCCATGCATCTGGGTCTTGTGGAACCCAAATTTCATACCACATTCGCCCTGCTTCAATAACATATCGCCGCCCTTCCAGTGCTTGTCGATGCTTCTCAAAGTAGATACGGCTACGAGGGTAACCTTTCAAATCTACGGCCTGCCGACGTCCATCGATGACTTCATGCGGATAAATTATACTTGCAGGATGCTTTAAATCTTTGGCCCTAAATCTGTTCGCATTGTGGTGAGTAGTAAGTCTTCTGACCAGTTCAGGATCTCCAGAACTCTCCCAATCATTACGAATGAAAATTTTGTCGGCACATGTTTTCACTCCAACACGAATTTTGCCAATATCAAGGAAAGTACCCCAAGTGTGATCTTTAACTCTCGCAAGCCATGAATCTACAGTATCGTTTGCAATTCGCCAGACTCCATCTGATACTCCACTAGTAGTAAGTTGACCATGCTTAACTTGAAAAAAGCGACCATCTTGCACAGCTACCATTCCTTCATGCTTTAATGCAGAAATTGGATCGCTGGCCTTAATGCAATCAGTGCAAGTTGTCTCATAGATTGTTGTTAGAGTAGGTATTACTGGCTCTTGATTATCTTTCCCTTTAACTAGTAATACCGCAGGCAAAACAGCAGCATTAAATAACTTAGTGTCGCCTAGATCCCATGCATGTCTAATCTTGAATCTGTGGTAAAGTGCTCGCCTGATTGGAGCCCCAGAGCGGGTAGTCATAAAACGGTTAGATACGATTAATCCGGCGGTCCCCTTAGCACCAAGCACCTCGGATATGCCAAGAATAAAAGCATGATAAAGATCAATACGACCACTGAGTCCGAATTGATTAGAAAGATACTGTGACTGTACAGCCCCCATAATTTGAGTGCGCACATAGGGAGGGTTAGCAACTATTAGATCGAAAAAATCAGGAAGAGATTTCTCAGGATTACGTATTAGCCTTCCATGTTCTAAATTCCGCAGCACATACTCAAGAAAATTTTCTTGCGAAAATCTAATGTGAGCATCGGGGAATTGTTTCTCAAGCCGGTTATAGGCTATATCAACTGACTCCGGATCTGTCTCAAATCCATAAATAGCTACACCAACCTTGGATTTACCGGCAAGTTGCTCCATCATGCTGATCAGAAGTTCTCCGTGCCCAATTGAAGGATCTAAAACTCTGAGAGGTCGGTTAATTGGCAGCTTAGTTACTTTCTCCATAATTTTGCTAGCTACGAAATCTGCCAATATTTTTGGAGTAAAGGTCGCACCGGTTGCTTTCTTTTTAGGCACTTTTTCATATCGCAAAGTTATGTCTGATTGTATTTCATTACCCATTTAGGCGACCCCTAAATACTTTCAATAGTAAACTGATAATATATTCACGCAAAAAAGTTAAATAGTCAAAAGCTAAACTGAGGCATTTGCACTGTGGCTAAAAAAGGACTAATTCCCACCAACCTGTAATCAATTTCCCACTTCCGCAATAAAATCAGTCATAACTTGGTTTCTGTATCCCACCTAAAGATAATTTTTGGGCATTTTGGGTTGGGGTGGAATTTCATCAAAAACAAAGAATATGCCGAAAAGCAGGCAATAATGACCATTTTTTGGGGTAAAGTT
>JAPORB010000013.1 GCA_026710425.1 Gammaproteobacteria bacterium | reverse complement strand
GCGGTCTGCGGTCTGCGGTCTGCGGTCTGCGGTCTGCGGTCTGCGGTCTGCGGTCTGCGGTCTGCGGTCTGCGGTCTGCGGTCTGCGGTCAAAATTTTGCCAAACATAACTGCGGTTGTCAAGCCTTTTTTGCCATTTATATCAATTTATTCAATGAGTTGGAGAAAATACAACTTCCGCACGACCAACCCATGCCAAACTTCCAAGCCAAATAATTCGCTGGAAGAATACGTTGTTGCAGTCATCTCTTAAGCTGTTTCGGCATTCCGCCTCAGGGCTTGAGACAATCTGCATCAAGCCCAGCCTCACTACCACCCTTTCAGATTTCAGCAGTCCTGCCGGTAGACCAGACTGCCGTTCAGCAATCTATTCCGCCCGTCCAACAGAGCTTCTTCGGTCTGCGCCCAAGTGAATCCCGTCTCCATCAGCCTTCTGACCAACCGACAGGTGTCAAATGCAATCACCTCGCCCAGCAGGATAATCCTCAACCTGAAGGCACCCCGACCAGCACTTGCCAGGCGTTTTTTAGGTGTGTTCCGGGTTTTCCCGTTTTCTACTCAATGTTTCTACTCAATGAATATGCCACCATAACCACTGGCGGGACTGATTTATCCCTATCTGATCAAATTATAGGGAAATTGAGGAAAAAATAATACCTATGACAACACCAATTCAATGTTTGCATGGAAACGACAAAATTGAGGTTATCTCACTGAAAATTAACAATAAAAGTCAAAATTTCACGCTCGAAGATCTTCTAATCCTCCATCGAACCCTAAAAAAGTGACAACATTGCACCAATTTAACGAACCTCCGAGCAAAATCAGTCATGTGCAAGGCACAAAACCAGCAACTCATACCAGGTGAGCTGGCGGCTAAAGAAACAGATCCTGATCCAACGGATATCTCTTGGTTGCGGGATGTGATGCGTTGCATGATTCGTCATGCATGCAGGTGGTGTGGCTGTACCGAGCATCCAGGAAACTCGTAAGATGTATTGGGATCTTCGGATGGGCAGTTTTGATCGAGGGTTTCACAGCCCAGAGAGCAGAGCGCGTTTGGATAAGTTACTGGTAGTGAATGCACTGCCGCGTAAAGGTCGCTTGAACAAGGCTGATCAGGAACACGAGTCGGAAGAGAGGTTTGTCGAGGCGCGTCATCAACATCCTGCGGTTGAGTCAGCAATCAATGCGCGGGATCATCGGAACCTGGATCGCCTGCGCACGCATGATGCTTTGGGTTTTGCCCGCACTGTGGCTTTATCAATACTGGCTGCCAACTTCCATCAGCTGGGCGGGCTTCTTCAAAGCAGTGGCTGTTTCTGGACGAATTGCGAAATGATTGTTTGCCTGTTGTTCATTTTTTCGATCTGACTCAAAAGGCTTATTATATAATGAATGTTCTACATTAATTTAGCTGCCCTGCGCCGAAATTCTTCAAAAAGTGCGGCTTTTAATGCGGACACTAATAGGTCAGCAATTCCAGGTAGTGATCCATTGGTAGCTTGAAGAGGCTGTCCAGCCGAAAGTCTTTACCCATACTTCACGCCATCGCAGTCTATGATTTCGAATGTCTTCATCCCCGGGGCTGTCTCCACCTAGTCGAACAACAACTTGTGGTCATCCTCAATTCCTCGGTCATCATGTTCTCAGACGGTGATGAAGGTCAGATTAAGACACCAAAATTGCATTGAAGGCGAATAGGTCTAGGACATCAGATGGTTTGCAGTGAGAATCGGGCAGGCACCATAACCAGACTAATTCGCTCAGCAAAAGACAACGAAATAACTCTCACCTCTTCATCCAGAAGAATCTGACGGAATGCTTACCAGTCTTGTAATTGACAGACTTCATGCGCAACCTAACCCTATATTATCCAGTGAAGTAAAATGAAGGCTGTTGCCATTCCAGTGAGACCCCAAACTCATCATGTTGCGAAAAGGCACTCTCTGCAATACCGGGAATACCCATACCAGTCACACAAACTAGTTCATTCTCAACAAAGACCAATGGTAATCGCTCGCGAACCCAGGGTGGAACTCTCTGCTCTTGGAACAATTTTTTCAGGGTTTTGCGCGGCCTCCCGGGTAACTTGATGACTTCTCCACCCTGACGATAACGAATTATGGTACCTTCCTTAATATAACTCTCACGAATTCCCTCTCCCAGTCCACGCTTGATGGTCAACATGCCATTGTCTGGCAATCTAATTTTTTCTGTCGCCGTTGTGGCGGAGAGAATCTGAACCGTGCTTTGTGAATCAAAGGGCAATAGCGGTTTCAACAGCCACAAACAGGCATTGAACACTACCAGTCGATATTCTTGTGATTCATGCAAGACTTGGTTTTGCTCCGGGTCTGCGATGTTTTTCTGAAGGTGCAGAAGCATGTGCCAGCCAGGCCTTGGCAAGCCGAACAGACTAATCCAGTATTGGACCAAATTGCGAACCCTAGGTTGCGATAAATGTGCCAGTTTTTTCAAGATCAGTTTTTCCTTACCCGCACTGACCTGTTTAAGATCCGCCTCTGCAAGAGCTGACAGACCGGCTCCGGCCTCGTCAAGAAGTTGGAGGCTTTTACTCCAGGAAAGCTGATAATCAGGCCAGCGCTGTGCAATTAGAGGTAAGACCCTGTGTCGCAGATAGTTGCGATCATGTCGAGTTTCCAGATTACTGCCATCTTCTACCCATTGCAGATTTTGCTCTTGCGCATACTCAGCAATCTCATCACGGGTAAATGACAACATGGGTCGGAACAAAATGGCCCGTCCCAATGACCTTAAAACTGGCATGCCACTGAGGCCCTGTGATCCTGCACCGCGCATTAGCCGCAGTAGAAATGTCTCCAACTGATCGTCCAGTTGATGTGCCAGCAACAGCATATCGCCAGTCTCAAGCACCTCGTCAAAAATACTATACCGGGCCTCACGAGCAGCTGCCTCCAGCGAACCTTGCATGGATATGCACACCTGGCGAGACATAAATGCTATACCGGAGTTTCGGCAGAACTTTTCACAAAACCGCTGCCAGTAATCAGCTTGAGAGTCCAAGCCGTGGTTGATATGCAAAGCCAGCAACTGAGAGGAAATCTTGCCGCAACTCTTTAGATGAGCCATAGCATGAGTCAGGCAGATGGAGTCCATCCCGCCACTGAGGCCAATCACATAACGCTGCACTGGTGGCATCGATAATAACCGGGAATGAAGCGTTTTGATGGAAAAAGCCATGTTTAGCAAGCCTGAAACAACAGCGAATTAGCAACACTGCCAAGCTTGGCAGAATAATGCTGTGCAAAGTCTGCCCTTATACTGGCCTGATTGAATCTGGATGCAGTCGTTTGAATCAGCGAAAAATTAGTGTTTGCAGAATATTTTTTACTATCGGTCTACTTACAGCTGCATGCTATTTTATCGACTGTTTATGTCAGACAAATATTGAACTCAATTTTATTCAGCCAGAAAATCCTTGGCAGAGATGTCGAATGACTACCGATGGGTTTTATGATGACAAGGATCATTTTATGGAATAAAAAGTTAAGAAATATCGATTCTAAGACACCGATGACCAACAGACAGCCTACATGTCTGAACAACATTTAGCTAGTGATTCCATATGACATCAGTCGCTGGTAACGACGCGCCACCAGTTCATCCATGTCCATCGCCTTGAGAATTTGCAGCTGCTCCAGAAGGGCTGATTTGATATGGGCCGACGTCGCTGCCACATCACGATGAGCTCCACCCAGCGGCTCGGCAATGGTTTGATCAACAATACCCAGCTCCTCCAGACGTTTCGAAGTTACCCCCATAGCCTCGGCGGCAGCGGCGGCGAGATCAGCTGATTTCCATAATATAGTGGCACAACCTTCCGGTGTGATCACTGTGTAGGTGGAATATTGAAGCATGTTCAACTGATCGGCCACGCCGATCGCGATAGCCCCACCAGAATTGGCCTCGCCAGTAACCGTGGCTATTAGTGGTGTGCGAACCCGTGACATCAGTGCCATGTTTTCAGCTATGGCCTCATTAATTCCCCTTTCCTCGGAATCCATTCCCGGGTAGGCACCGGGTGTGTCTATAAAAGTTAAAACCGGCAACTGGTACTGTTCGGCAAGCTTCACCAATCGCCTGGCCTTGCGATAACCTTCAGGTCGCGGCATACCAAAGTTGTGGCGCACCTTTTCCTTGGTGCCACGCCCTTTTTGGTGACCAATGACCATAACCGAGTAATCATCAAGTTTGGCCAAACCGCCGATGATCGCCTTATCATCGGCATACAGCCGATCACCATGCAACTGATCAAAGTCGGTAAAAATGTGTTCAAGATAATCCTGCGTGTAAGGCCTTAGCGGATGGCGGGCCACTTGGGAAATCTGCCAAGGGCTGAGGTTGGCATAAATCTTTTCAGTAAGCTTGGTGCTCTTTGCCTGAAGATTCTGGATTTCCTCACTGATATTGAGATCGTTGTCGGAACCAACCAATCGCAGCTCACTGATCTTGGCTTCAAGCTCGGCGATAGGTTGTTCAAAGTCTAGATAATTGGGGTCCATGCCGGTTCCAGAGTCAACTTCAGGTTGTGTCTGCGTAAAGCCAATCAGTTCAGTTTTATGGATTGTGGATAATCCAGCTGCACCCTGTCCCTGCCAAACTCCATGCGCAGCTGCTGTATGAGCACCTCACTTGGCGACACACACCATCGATGACCAAGCATTATACACCCCTCGGAATCGGTACGCTGGTAGTTTACTTCAACTTGGCAACCTCGGGCATTGGTCGACGCAGTCTTAACAGCCGTCCCTTTACTAGAACTTAACTCATCGGCACCGTTAGTAACTGACATTGCCAGCCCATCCGAATTTTTTGATGGTGTGTCGGCTGCTGTCATTAAAGGCGCAGATGCCTCCGGCGAAGTGGTTGCAAGCACGGCTGCCACCTGAAGATGAGGTTCCAGAATGGCCTGTAGCCGTTCGCAAAAATCCGCTGACACCGATCCTTCCCGCAGACGCAACCTTAGCCGGGTGGCAAATTGCTGCCTAGCTTGCTCAATTGGCAAAAGACCAATGACGCGGACTCGGAGACCACCATTGCGGTCATCTAGCTCAACCTTGCATTCTGCAATCACTATTGAGTCCTTTTTCAGCAGGTGGCGATACTGCTCCAGCTCCTTGAATAGGCCAAGCTCCATGCGAGAGTGACCATCATCCAGCGTCAAGAAGGCAAAGGCTCCATTCTTGCCTTTATGTATTCGGAAGTCGCTCAGCAGACCACCAGCCAACTGAGTCTCCTGCTTCGGCCGCAGATCTTGCAAACGCTTACGGGTAAGTTGCTGTAATTCTGGCAGATACTCATTCACCAGATGACCCGATAGGTATAAGCCGAGTGTATTTTTCTCAGCCTGCAGACGTTGCTGCTCCGACCATGGCCTGATTTTTCCATGGCTGTTTACCGGATCGGATTGGTCATGCTGGGTCGGTGCGATTTCACCAAACAGGTCATCAACTCCAGAGGCGCGGTTGCGGCTGCTTTGTTCCACGGCTTGTATTGTCTCTTCCAGCATATGACTTAGAGTGGCACGAGCTGTATCAATATCTCCTTCCACCAAATTATCCATTGCCCCCGAGGCAATCAGTGATTCCAGGCAGCGCTTATTGACCGACTGCGTATCGACTCGCTGACATAAGTCCAGCAGGGATGCGAAAGAAGCCTGGCCACGCTCAGCAATCAGGGCATCGACTTGACCGGAACCCAGACCTTTGATTCCTCCCAAACCATATACGATGTCGCCATCAGCGTTCACAGTGAACTGATACTCACCAACGTTGACATCAGGTGGCAGAATGTTGAGTCCCATTCGCTTACATTCTTCAATGAGAATAAGAAGCTTGTCAGCCTGTTGCATTTCCACACTCAACACAGCGGCCATGAAACAAGCCGGATGATGGGCCTTGAGCCAGGCGGTCTGGTAGGCTACCAGAGCATAGGCAACGGAGTGCGATTTGTTGAAGCCGTAGCCGGCAAATTTTTCCATCAGATCAAAAATCTGGTTGGCGAGTACCGGGTTAATTTGTCGGGCCGTGGCACCTTCAATGAAGGTGTTGCGTTGGCGCGCCATTTCATTGGGATCTTTTTTGCCCATGGCCTTGCGCAAAATGTCAGCCCCGCCCAATGTGTAACTGGCCAGAACCTGGGCAATCTGCATCACTTGTTCCTGATAAAGAATAACTCCATAAGTGTTGGCCAGTACTGGCTCAAGTTCCGGATGGGGGTACTGCACCGGGATGCGTCCATGCTTGCGCTCAATGAAGTCATCCACCATGCCTGATTGCAGCGGACCAGGCCGATACAGGGCAACCAGAGCGACAATGTCATCAAAACTGTTTGGTGCTAGACGCCCCATCAGTTCCTTGATGCCGTGACTTTCCAGCTGGAATACAGCCGTGGTTTCGGCTCGCTGTATCAGCTTGTATACTTCTATGTCATTTAGTGACAACGCATTGATATTCACTTTCTCTTCACCATCGTGCAGTTTTGCATTGATCATTTTTACTGACCAGTCAATTATGGTGAGTGTGCGCAATCCCAAAAAATCAAACTTGACCAGTCCTGCAGTTTCCACATCGTTTTTATCGAACTGTGTTACAAGACTGTATCCTGAAGGCTCGCAATACAGCGGAGTGAAGTCGGTCAGTTGAGTGGGTGCAATAACCACTCCGCCCGCATGTTTGCCCACATTTCGCGTGATGCCTTCGAGTTTGTAGGCCATATCCATAACTTCCTGGGCATCCTCATCGCCATTCACAAACTCTCCAAGGCGGGGTTCTTCCTCAAATGCTCGGGAGAGTGTCATGCCTGGGTCGCCCGGAATCAGCTTCGCAATCTTGTCTGCCAACATATAGGGCTTGCCCTGCACCCGGGCTACATCACGCACCACCGCCCTAGCAGCCATGGTGCCAAAAGTAATGATCTGGGCCACCGCATCCTTGCCATACAACTCGGCCACATGCTGAATGACCCGGTCCCGCCCGTCCATACAGAAATCCACATCGAAATCTGGCATGGAAACCCGCTCTGGATTCAGAAAACGTTCGAACAGCAGATCGTAGCGCATTGGATCAATGTCAGTGATTCCCAATGCATAGGCCACAATAGAGCCAGCACCTGAACCCCGGCCTGGTCCCACAGGGATGTCATTTTTCTTGGCCCACTGGATAAACTCCATTACGATCAAAAAGTAGCCGGCAAATCCCATCTTGTTGATAATGGATAATTCCATTTCCAGGCGCTCGTAATACGGCTTTTGCTGCTCATCGCTTTCCGCTTGATCAATCCAGCCGAGACGTGCCTGCAGGCCTTCCATGCTGCGGCTACATAGATAATCTTCCAGAGTTTCATTTTCCGGTATCGGGTAATTGGGAAGACTGGGCTGGCCTAGTTGCAGACTCAAGGTGCATCGCTTAGCGATCTCCAAACTGTTTTCAATAGCCTCAGGCAGGTCAGCAAACAGCTCATGCATTTGTGGCGAGCTTTTAAGGTATTGCTGATCGGTATAGTTGCGTGGTCGACTCTCATCTCCCAAGATGCGGGAGTCATTGATACAAACTCGCACCTCATGGGCTTCAAATTCTTCAGATGTCAGAAAGCGTACATCATTAGTCGCCACTACCGGGCAATCGTGGGCTGCCGCCAATTCGATAGCACCACGGATATAGTCCTCCTCCCCGTTCTTTCCAATACGCTGCAACTCCAGGTAGAAACTATCTGGAAAAATCTGCTGCCAGCGAGATAGTCTTGTTGCGGCCTGAGTAGAGTCTCCAGCCAGCAGAGCCACCGCAATATCGCTGCTGAGTGCTCCAGAAAGAGCCACCAGACCGTCGCTGTATTGCTCCAGCTTGCTTATGGGCAGTTCCGGGTCTGCAACGCCCTCAGCTTCAGTGTAAAGCTCGGAGACGAGCCGGGTCAGATGCAGGTAGCCCTGACGATTCTTCGCCAGCAACACCAGCTGCGAGACCTGTCCCTGCTCATTTTTCACCTGCACATCGCAGCCGCACAAAGCCTTGATACCGGCTTTTTCTGCGGCGGTATAAAACTTGATCAGCCCGAACAGGTTAGCAAGATCGGTAATAGCTACCGTCGGTATGGACTGCCGACCCAGCTCCTCAATCAGAGGGCCGATAGTGACCAGTCCATCCTTGATGGAGAATTCCGTATGCAGACGAAGATGGACAAAAGGTGTGGAATGCGTATTTGATGGAGAAATTTTGGTCATGCAGTGCGCTTTAACAGTGAGGTGCCCGTCAAGGTGAGACTATAGCTGTTTTCGAGTCAGATGTTTAGAGGCTATGAGGCAAATGTGACCAAGATACGGAATGAACAGAAAGTCAGACTTCAAGCAATATTTATCCGCTGGTTTTTGCCAGAGAGTGAATGATATTTACGCAGGGCTGGAATTTATGCTAGAGACATTTGCTTTGAAAGATCTGGAAGTTTCTGCTGATCCACCACCCGCCATAGCATAGATATGCAGTCAAAACGGCTCCTAACACTGTTGTTTTCAGTGCAACCGTGCGGGGTTCGTCCAAGCTGTCAAACTCAAGCCCTCAATGGGCGAACCGCTTTGCTGTGGAGAGACATTCCAAGCAGAAAGCGAACAGTAAATTCATGCAGGTTTTATTTCACCATCATAACCGATCAGACATTGTTGGACAGTTGTGTTGCCACAACCCTTATCGCTTAATCAATCTCATTCGACAGTGAAAGAAGCTCCAGATTAATTCCCGTCCCCGGTTATAGATCTTGTCTTTGGCACTCAGGGATCATGCTGTCTGCTACTTTAACCCTCCGGTCTTACACTGTGCTAAACCTTCACCGTTGGATAGAACGCTGGCACGTATATATCCTTAGGTGCAGCAATTTCCGTTAGCTCGCTTGGGCTAGTAAAATCAGGAGTCCCGGCTGAATTAATGAAAACCTTTCGTAAACTTTGGTGCGCTTATTTGAAAGAAAAGGACACCATGAATTCCCAATAACCAGAGTATATTCATGGGCAAAGCAAATCTAAGGCTCAATCTTAGCACACTAGAGCTGATGCGGAGTGTGAAAAACAGTTTCCAGAAAATCTCTAGCCCGGTGAAGGGCTGTCAATGGACATTGTCGGATGTTCTGATGTCTGGTTAAATGTTTCTGCTACTAACACTGATGCCAATGTGTTTATCGGGTGGCTGGTGACCGCAGTCAACCAGGCTGACGCAGATTAAAATCCGGCACTGCTTGCGGCCCAGGATTTATGCTGCTGCAAATGCAGAGAAACCGCATCGGC
>JAPORB010000246.1 GCA_026710425.1 Gammaproteobacteria bacterium | reverse complement strand
TTAGACGATTCAATGGAAAATTAGAAGATCTTCGAGCCGAAAAGTTTGACTTTTTCAGTTGATTTTCAGCAAGATAGCAGCACTTTTGTAGATTTCATGCAGACACTAATTACCGCTATACAGCTCTTATGGTGCCAATCAATCGCCTTATGAATCAACTGTCTCCTGAGGCCAAACGGGTGCTGCTCGTGGCTGAAGGGAGTCTGCTCGTTTTGTTGACCATTACAGCTGTACTTTATCTGCAATAAAAGTAGAGCCAAAATTTTGGAACTACAGCTCGGTCGGGCAATCCGGTCAGTGCTGGTCCAATCCTGAGTTGTGTCATTCCCAGCCTTTGATACCCTGTAACTATTACCCAGAACCAACAGTCTTGTTTGTGCTTGATTTTGCGTTGCTCTGAGTAATTGGGGATAATAGGCAGCTAGAGATTTCCTGGTCAGTCCAGACTGGATTATCAGAGCTGGCGACAAGACAAGTTCAAAAGGGGGCTTGATACTCATAATGCAACGCGAATCGATGGAAATTGATGTGGTTATTGTCGGTGCTGGTCCTGCCGGATTGGCAACTGCATGCAAGCTGCTGCAACTAGCCGAAGGCAAAGGACAGGAGCTCTCGGTGTGTGTGCTGGAGAAAGGCTCAGAGGTGGGTGCACATATTCTATCTGGGGCTGTATTCGAACCCGGAGTATTGCAAGCTTTGTTTCCTGACTGGAAAGAGCGAGGTGCCCCTCTGCATACACCTGTCACCAGTGATGCTATTTATTACATGCCGGGGTCGTTGTCTTCATTCAGGTTTCCCAATCTGCTGGTCCCACGAACCATGCACAACCATGGAAACTATATTATTTCTTTGGGAAATCTGTGCCGCTGGCTTGCCGAACAGGCAACCGAGCTGGGTGCTGAGGTGTTTGCTGGCTTTGCCGCTGCTGAGATTCTCTACAATAAAGATGGCAGTGTCAAAGGTGTGGCGACTGGTGATATGGGAGTTGATGCCAACGGGGAGCAGAAGTCTTCCTTTGAACCTGGCTTTGAATTTCATGCTAAGTATACCGTCTTTGCTGAAGGTTGCCGCGGTCACTTGGGCAAGGAATTAATTAGCAAGTTTGAACTGGATAAAGACTGCGATCCCCAGCATTATGGTATTGGTCTCAAGGAGGTATGGGAAGTTTCAAAGGCACAACACCGGGAAGGTCATGTGGTGCATACGGCGGGCTATCCTATGCTTGGTGCATCTTCCGCTGCCACCAGCGGTGGGTTCCTCTACCATGCCGGGGATCGACAGGTTTCCCTGGGATTAATCGTTGATCTAGGCTACAGCAATCCCCACATCAGCCCTTTTGATGAGTTTCAGCGATTCAAGCATCATCCGATTATCAGTAATGTTATTGAGGGGGGCAATCGCATTAGTTATGGTGCCCGTGCCATCATCAAGGGGGGCCTTAACTCGTTGCCAAAGATGCATTTTCCGGGCGGGCTGATCATCGGCTGCGATGCCGGGACGCTCAACGCAGCTAAGATTAAGGGTAGTCATACGGCGATGAAGAGCGGTATTCTGGCAGCGGAGTGTCTGATTGATGCTCTGCAGGCTGATCCACCAGCCCGGGAGTTGACTATCTTTGCCCAGCATTTTCGACAGTCTGATTTGCATCAAGAACTTCACAGAACCAGAAATTTCAGTGCCGGATTTCACAAATTTGGTTTCTGGTTGGGTAGTGCGCTTGCATTTATTGAGCAAAATATTTTCAGGGGTCTTTTTCCGCTGACATTCCATGACCGTTCCAAGGATCATCTTCAACTCAAACCCGCAGCCGAATGCCCACAAATCGACTATCCAAAGCCGGATGGGAAAATCAGCTTTGACAAACTCTCTTCGGTGTTTCTTTCCAATACCAATCACGGAGAAGATCAGCGCTGCCACCTCGTGCTAAGGGATGCTTCGAGGCCGATTGAGGTGAATTTGCCCGTGTATGATGAACCAGCTCAGCGCTATTGCCCGGCAGGTGTATATGAAGTTGTGGAGGACACCTCTTGTGGTAAGCGTTTTCAAATCAATGCCCAAAACTGTGTGCACTGCAAAACCTGTGACATCAAGGATCCCGCACAGAACATAAACTGGGTAGTACCCGAGGGCGGGGGTGGTCCCAATTATCCAGCCATGTAAATTAACTCCCTAGAGAATCTCCATATCTTTATAAATGTAGGGTAAAATTCAACTCAATATTTGCTTAAAATTATATAAGCTCTTGATTTAAATATTATTAGTTTTGGAATTTAATGTCGTTCCAATGCATTTGACCGTGAATGGCCCAAATTAGGTCGTAATTTTAAAACTAGCTTTATGAATCTGGAATAGTGAATAATGGCTCCTCAGACAGATACAATTGTTGATAACCGCAATCAATGTGTAGGAAATTACTTAAAAGAACGCATTGAGCCAGGAGCGAGACTGTCTATTGTTTCGGCTTATTTCACGATTTATGCCTACCATGCTTTGCGGAAGACACTTGAAGATACTGGGAATATTCGTTTCCTTTATGGTGATCCTCGCGGTGTAAGCGATCCAGATCCCGGGGATGAAGAGAGTAAGTCATTTCGACTGACTGATGATGATAGCATAATTCTACGTCATGCCCTTGCTCTGAAACCTTTAGCTAAAGAATGTGCCGATTGGATTGATAAAAAAGTCGAAATTAAGACTGTCACTCAAGCAAACTTTCTTCATGGTAAATTATATCATGTTGCAGGTGAGACACGAAGCTCAGCTCTCGTCGGAAGTTCAAATTTTACTAGACGCGGGCTAGGTTTAGGCAAAACACCTAATATTGAATTGAATATTGTTATCGAAAATGAAGTTGCTAGGGATTCGTTGATCGATTGGTTCGATGATTTATGGAATGATAATGAGCTGACACGAGATGCAAAGGATGAAGTTCTTTCTGCCTTAGAAAGGCTCGGACGGCCTTGGTCACCAGAATTTGTATACTACAAGACACTTTTTCATATTTTCGAAGACAGACTAAACCAACAAAATGAAAATGATAAAGAGATTAAAGATATCAATCTGGAAAGTACCAAAATCTGGAAAGCTCTATATGCTTTTCAAAGAGAAGGTGCACGAAGTGTCATTAATCGGCTCAAGATTTATAACGGTGCCATCATAGCCGATAGTGTTGGTCTTGGTAAAACCTGGACCGCTCTCGCTATAGTTAAATATTTCGAACTTCTCAACGAAAAGGTTCTTGTCCTATGTCCAAAGAAACTCGAGGAAAACTGGATTCGTTATACAAGTTTGGCAAATAGGCCAGGTAACCCGTTCGACGAGGATAGAATGGGCTACACTGTGCTCGCCCACACCGACCTTAGCCGAGAAAGGGGGAATGCTGGGTATATAGATCTGGCTCATTTTAACTGGAGTAGTTTCGGTCTAGTAGTCATCGATGAGTCACACAACTTTCGTAATCAAGGCCAAGATAAAAAGGATGAAAATGGTAATCAAATACGAATGAGTCGTTATAATAAACTTATCAAGAATGTCATAGGAAGTGGTGTGCGGACGAAAGTTTTAATGCTATCAGCAACGCCAGTCAATACAAGTCTGCGCGACCTACGAAACCAAATTTATCTAATGACCGGGAATAGTCGAAATGCGTTTAGGAAAAGTCTGGGGATTAGTGATATCCAGATACTATTCGGCAATGCAGAGAAGAAGTTTAAGACATGGGAAAAGAAGAATAGGCGAGAAGAGGGTGTCTGTGATAAAAATGAACTGTTGGAAGATCTCGGCACAGACTTTCTGACCTTACTGGATGCGGTTACCATTGCTCGATCACGCAAGCATATCTGTAATTTTTACCCTGAAGAAACTGAATCTATCGGTGGTTTCCCGCAGCGCAGTAGGCCTGTAAACCTTTCTCCTAGGACAGATACTAAGGACACTCTATCTTATGAAAAGCTTCATGAAATGATAAGTGGTTTTCATCTGGCTATTTATCGGCCCTCATCCTACCTAAAAAATGAGGAAATTGAGGGTCAAGGAACTGACCCGTTTAAGCAGAGAGATCGTGAACGTTGGCTCGTTGGAATGATGCGTACAAACCTGCTTAAGCGTCTGGAAAGTTCTATTCATGCATATAGGTTGACGGTTGGGCGTATGCTGGAAAACATGACTGATATAGATTATCGTATAAAATTATTTCAAAAAGAAGGTATAGCAGATCCTGGATCCAATGGAATTCTTGCGACAATTGACGAAGATGATGAAAACTCTTGGATTTCGCAGACCATTGCTGAGGATGAAGAATTTGTCATTGGTAAGAACAAGCAATATAGTTTTAATGATATTAACATAACCAAATGGCAAAAAGATCTTGAGAAGGATCGCGAAACTTTTCAGTATCTCCTAGCCATGGCTGAACCAGTTTTGCCAGATCGGGATGCAAAACTTGCAGAACTTCGTAAAATCTTATGTGATAAGATAGTTAATCCTACTTGCAATCGCAAAGGTGAATTGAATCAGAAGGCACTAGTTTTTACAGCATTTGCAGATACTGCATACTATCTTTACGAGAATCTCAAAGATAAAATTCCTGATGCTGATCTGGGACTTATCACAGGTAGTGGCGATAATCGGAGTACTGTAGGGTTTAATTCGTTTACGGAAATTCTTGCTTGTTTTGCTCCGAAGGCGCAGGACTATGAGATGGATCCAGATATCGACATCTTGATCGCTACCGATTGCCTGTCAGAAGGGCAGAATCTGCAGGACTGTGATCTGGTTATAAACTATGATATTCATTGGAACCCTGTGCGGCTTATGCAGCGATTTGGACGTATCGATCGCCTAGGCAGTCAAAACGATCTGATATCAATGGTAAACTTCTGGCCTACAAAAGATCTTGAAACTTACCTGAACCTCCAAAATCGAGTTGAGGCCCGCATGGCTCTTGCCGATGCTGCCGGTACTGGTAGTGATGACCTCTTGGAGGATACTAGAACCGAGTTACGTTTTCGAGACGAACAACTCAAACGTTTACGGGAAGAAACATTGGATATTGAGGATTCCGAAGATAATGTCACGCTTAGCGACTTAACCCTCGACGACTTTATTGCTGATTTGCTTCGATATCTGGAGAGTAACCGTAAAGAGTTGGAGATGGCCCCCATTGGTATATGTAGTATTACAGATACAGAAATACGAGATAATTTCGATATCAAACCGCCTTTGGGTACTATCTTCTGCTTGCGTCACAAGACACCATCAACTGACCAGAAAACTAATGTATTACAACCATATTTTTTGGTTTATCTCAATGAAAATGGAAATATTCATTGTGGTTTCCGTAAGGCTAAACAGTGCCTGAATCTTTTTGCTAGACTCTCATTGGGTTACAACGAGGCAAACAAAGATCTTGAAGATATTTTCGCAAATGAAACAGATCAAGGTAAGAAAATGGAGAAATATGAGCATCTGTTAGAATTGGCTTTAGAAGATATCAAAAAATCATTTCAAAAGGCGAGTCTAAATGCATTAGCAAATAGTTCAGATGGTTTGATCCCTATGAAGTCAGAACAACCAGAAGAGCAGAGGGATTTTGAGCTTATTACTTGGTTGGTAATAAAATCAAAGGAGGTGTTTGATGTCTAACCATGTGAAAGACGAAATAGTCAAGTCTCTTCGCAACTTAACAAAAAAACAATTACGTGAAGGAGGTAGAGAGCTTTTCGCTACTTTGGGCTATGGTAGTGAAAGGACCTTACAAATTGAAAGTGTTGAAGAGTTCATTGGGGATAGTAATGAGAAAATAACACCTAACCAGAGAACATTATTTGAGAAATGGAGTAAAGCAGAAATACTATTTCAGTTCAGTGATCATGAAATTACCCACCATTCGAAACTATTTCAAACTAAATTTGATGCAGGCCGTATAAAGTCTTTCGTTTTTGCAGCAGCAGAATTAAAAACTGGTAGCTACACTCGTACTATTCTTTCTGATATGACTAGGGCTGTGAATCGAGTCTATCCAATGCCGGTTATTATCCTTTATAGATATCGTAACCACTTGTCAGATACTGTACTAACAATAGCATCCGTATCACGTCGTGCAGACAAACGTGATGATGGCTTGGATGTATTGGAAGGGGTTACTTTAATCAAGGATATAAGCCCAGAAAACCCTCATCGTGCACATATTGATATCTTAGCAGATCTCACTCTTCTTCGAGAGGATTCCTATGCTGTGGATTTGCAATTAGATTCGTTTGATAAGTTACAACAAGCCTGGATGAGTACCCTAAAAATTGAAAAACTGAATAAGCGCTTTTATCGTGAGCTTTTTGCTTGGTTTGAATACGCAGTAAAAAAATGCCGTTTTCCAGATGATGGTGCTGGTAATTGGTCTCTTGAACGGCATATTATACGATTAATAACACGCTGTATCCTAGTTTGGTTTCTGAAGGAAAAAGGTTTAATACCCAGTGATATATTTAAATGGGAATTTGCCCGAACTACTTTGAAAAACCACAAATTAGACTGTTCGGACTATTACCGTGCCATTTTGCAAAATCTTTTTTTTGCTACTCTAAATACAGAAATAGGAAAGAGAATATTTGAATATGATAATGATTCTGTTAAAGATAATACAAGTAGATATAGATATCATTCTTTGTTGAAAGATCCTGATGCTTTTATTAATAAATTGAAGCAAGTGCCATTCATCAATGGGGGCCTTTTTGATTGTCTGGACAACTACGAACTACAAGATAAATATAGATATATTGATGTTTTTAATGACGACTTCAGTATATGGGACGAATTGAATGTACCGACAAATATATTCTTCGATGAGACTAAAGGCCTATTCCCATTGTTTGAGCGTTATAAATTTACAGTAGAAGAAAACACCCCACTCGATGTTGAAGTAGCACTTGACCCAGAGCTTCTTGGTCGTACTTTCGAAAATCTGCTTGCTACATATAATCCAGAAACACGTGAGACTGTTCGGAAGAGAACTGGTTCCTACTATACTCCTCGTGTAATCGTTGATTATATGGTTAAGGAAGCACTCGTTGAGGCACTTGTATGTAAAAGTAATCCGACAGATGGTGATATGAGCTTTTGGCGAGAACGTTTATTATATCTTTTGGATCACCAGTCTGCTATGGAAGATGCCTACAAATTGTTTGATAGCTCTGAAAAGAAATCTATAATAGAAAACATAGCTAGCCTTAAGATTATAGATCCAGCTGTCGGATCTGGGGCATTTCCAATGGGTATACTACAAATCCTCACTATGGCTTTACGCCGTCTTGACCCACAAAATTATTTATGGGAGCAAGAGCAAAAAAACCGTACAGCAGATATATTTGAAAGGGTAAATGACTCTAAGCACTTAACTAAAATATCTAATATAAGTGCTATATTTGATAAATATCGCACTTCAGATTACGTACGAAAACTCTATCTCATACAAAATTGCATTTTTGGTGTAGACATCCAACCTATAGCTTGCCAAATATCTAGGTTAAGATTCTTTATTTCATTAGCTATAGAACAGAATCCGGATGCAAGTAAACCCAATTATGGAATTGAGCCCTTACCAAATTTGGAAACTCGCTTTATCGCAGCTGATATACTTAAATGTATTTTTAGTGAGAAACAGAAGCAACTTAGCTCTGAAAAAGTGAAGGAACTTACCCTTCAACTGAGGGATAATAGGGAGAAACATTTTCGTGCCACTTCTACAATGAATAAAAGATTATGTCGGGATAATGATAGAATTCTGCGTAAAGATTTGGGTTTGGAACTTAGTTTGATTGGAATGCCTGATTATAATATAGATTTTATAACAAAATGGAATCCATATGACTCAAATGCAATTGCAGAATGGTTCGATTCAGAATATATGTTTGGAGAAAAGTCAGGCTTTAATATCGTTATTGGTAATCCACCATATATACAGCTACAAAAGAATCGTGGAAGGTTAGGCAAACTATATAAGCCTTTCGGTTATGAAACATTTGCATCCACAGGTGATATCTATCAGCTATTTTTTGAATGTGGATGTGGACTATTATCAGACAGTAGTAGTATACTATGTTATATCACGTCAAATAGTTGGTTAAAGGCTGAGTATGGTAAAAAATTACGCAAATGGCTTATATCTAATTTTAAGCCACTCCGTCTAATTGAAATGGGAAAGGACGTGTTTGAGGAAGCAACAGTTGACACAACTATCCTAGTCATCCGCAATGGAGGTAAAGATACTAAGAGAACTGAATTCCCTGCTGTGGATATGGATAATTTACAATTTAGTTCTTTCCCGCCCACTTCAAATCAATGGATTATAGCACAAGCAGAGGAACAATTACCTTGGGTTTTGCTATCTCCAATTGAGAAATCAGTCTTAAAAAAGATGACATCCACTGGAACCCCCTTAAAAGATTGGGATATATGGATATATCATGAAAATCTCCAATAATTCTACCAATAGAAAGAGTATTTTTAGTATTGAAGAACTACGTGATGCTGCACGGTCGGATAATACACGTATCGCTTATGATAAAGGCTGGGATAGTTTTGTATCTTGGTGTGAAAGTGTAGGATTAGTACCAAGGGAAGCACAAACTGAAGATGTCGTCAGGTACTTTATAGCAGTTGGCGGAAATGATCCAAAGAATAGTAATAAAAAATTATCAATCAATACTTTAAGATTGTTCCGAAGTGGACTCAATTACCGTTGGCGTCAAATGGGAATTAACTCACCAGCAGCTGAAAAGGTCATAGATGATATTCTACTTGGACTCGCTAAAACTCGTAACGAAAAGCCGCGTAGGGTTAAGGCTTTACGTGAATTTCAAATCATTTCAATGCTCAGTGCTTGTAATCAAAACCTTTATGGTATGCGTGATGCAGCAATAATTTCATTAGGTTTCTCAGCTGCATTACGCCGTTCGGAAATATGTGAGTTACAAATAGAAGATTTAGAACGCAAGAGCTCCGATAAAATGATCTTGCATATACGTAGATCCAAAACTGATCCCCAAGGATCGGGCCAAAGCATTGCCTTACTTGAGGGAAAATCCATCATGCCCATCAAACATTTAGAATACTGGATCCATGCAACTGGAATAAATAGTGGTTATTTGTTTCAGACCCTCAAACGTGGCGGAGCTGTATCTGGACAGCCACTTGACCCTGGTGAGATTGCCAGGATTGTAAAACGCTACGCAAAGAAAGTAGGGCTGGACCCACAAAATTATTCAGGTCACTCACTCCGTGCTGGATTTGTTACTAGTGCTGCAGCTCACCATGCTAGGTTGGACAAAATTATGGAGGTTACTCGACATAAGAATGCTGAAACGTTAATGAAATATATACGTGATGAAGAATCATTCAATGATCATGCCGGATCCTCATTCCTCTAACTATGATTTTACAATGTTTAAATACTACTCCCCCCACTTAAAACAACTATTTCCAATGTAACCTATTTCCTTTTATTTATAAGTGTCTTCAG
>JAPORB010000106.1 GCA_026710425.1 Gammaproteobacteria bacterium | reverse complement strand
ATGATGACCCGTTATGGCTGATGGTGTAATGTTCAGATCCGTCAGCAAAAAGCTGGAAGTGTAACGTCAGTCAGAAAGAGGAGGGGTTGCTTGTAACTGCAAGTCATATTGAGTGGACAATTAGCTGATGAGAACGCATTCTGATGAGTAAAAACCATGAAAAATCAGGAGGCAGACATCATTCTGGCTGAGATTATCCTCAAATCATAGGCACAAACCCACTGACGACTCTTTAGCGGGAATTGTCGTCCCGTTGCTCAACACCACCAATCCAGATTTGACTAATTACAAAGTTGGGTGATACCCGCAGCAAATCGGCTCGTCTACCAGGTGCTATACATCCCATGCGGTCGCTGATTCCCAGAAACTCACATGGCATTAGGCTTGCCATTCTGGATGCCTCCTCAATACTCAGGTCAAGCATTGTGATTGCATTCTTCAAAGCGTCAATCATAGAAAGCGCAGAGCCAGCAAGTGTGCCGTCCTCGGACAC
Organism: Gammaproteobacteria bacterium; assembly: GCA_026710425.1. Classification (GTDB taxonomy): domain Bacteria; phylum Pseudomonadota; class Gammaproteobacteria; order Pseudomonadales; family Pseudohongiellaceae; genus UBA9145. The sequence goes on along the minus strand of JAPORB010000106.1, from coordinate 9,146 downwards.
ACATACACCTTCGGCGACACTGATTTTTTGATTGCTCAGGATGAAATGCTCTAAATCTGCACCGACTACCGGCATGGCATCGGTAATGAGCATAAGCCTTCTGTCCAGTTTTGCTCGCAATGCAAGGCGCAGCATAGCCGGGTGTACATGTTTACCATCAATGATGACTCCACAGTATGCATTTGATTCCAATGCTGCGGCAATGACACCAGGATTGCGGGAATGCATTGCACGCATGGCGTTGAAGAGATGAGTAAATCCTGATGTGCCTGCTGCTATAGCTCCAAGAGTTTCGTCGAAGGTTGCATTCGTGTGCCCAGCGCAGACCTTGATGCCGCTATCCACAAGATATGTTATCTGTGTGGGTTGGACGCACTCTGGAGCCAGCGTGACAACTACTTGGGCATGTCTTGCCGATGTCAGTATCTGTATTGCTTCGGTTGATAGTTTTTGCAACTTCCGTGCATCATGAATCCCTTTTTTTTCAACATTCAAAAAAGGACCCTCGATATGCACGCCTGCTATGCCAGGAATGTTTCCAGCGACCGCCTCATCAATGGCTATGATGGCCTGCTCAACTTTCCCGAGGTCGTCGCTGATCAGAGTGGGCAAAAGGCTTGTCGTACCGAAGGTACGGTGTGCATTTGCAATCTCAATCGCAGTTTCCACACTGGGATTATCATTAAATAACAGTCCACCGCCACCATTAACCTGTATATCCACAAATCCTGGCAGCAGAAAGTCGCTTTTGAGATCTATGAATTCTTCATTTGAATCAATTGAAGAAGTCGAATCATTTACGGTTGTGATAAAGCCATCGCATACCTCAACAGAACCTCGATTGAGTATACCGTCCGGTGTTACGATACAACCATTCGCGAATAGCATCGCTGGCACCTGTTAAACTGTTTCTGTTACCTTGCTGAGATTTCTGGGATTGTCAGGATCAAGATCGCGATCAATCGACAAGGCATTGGCGAACTTGTAAAACGCTTGCAGAAATACCAACGGTTGCAAGCCAGGGTCAGGCGCGCATGGCGTTGGCAAGCATAATGCTCCTTCCAGAGGTTTACCAGCCACCAACAGGCAAGCACCGAAATTGAGAAAATCTTGGCAAATGCTGTCTATGCTTTGTTGGGATTTGTCAAAGGTCGCAATGGCAATCACACGGAACCCTGCATCGACTATTGACATAGGGCCATGGCGAACTTCGGCAGCACTGATTGCTTCCGCTTGGATCATGCAAGTCTCCTTGAGTTTCAGTGCCGCTTCCTGTGCACCGGCAAGACCGATACCTCTGCTCAGGATCAGTGCCTGACGGGTGTTATGCAAAGGTACAAGCATTTGCGACCAATCAATTGACCATGCTTCGTTGAGCGCGTCTTTAAGTTCTGTAAATGCATCTCGCATTTCATTGTTTCCCTGCCACTCCGCGCACAAATGATAGATTGCGGACATTGCTCCGATACAGGATTTGGTAGCGGCGACGCTAAGTTCTGGACCTGCACTGATTGGTATGACATCGTCCGCAAGGTCAGCGAGTGGACTTATCTCCTCGTTGACCAGGGCCAAAAGGTAAGCTCCGCCAGCTTTTGCAGCCTGCGATGCGTTCAACAAGTCCGGACTCCTGCCAGACTGAGAGATTGCGATGAAAACAGTCTCCTGAAAATTGGTTGGTGCTGCGTAAAGTGAGGCCACGGAGGGTGCGAATGAGCAAACAGCCACGCCCATTCGGGTTTCGAACAAATACTTGGCATACGTTGCCGCATGATCGGAACTACCCCGGGCGCAGGTGAATACAAGTCGTGGCGAAATCCTTTTCAACTTGCTGGCAATTTTTTCGATCAGGCTGGCATTGCACAACTGCTGGTGCTCAATGGTATCGGCTACCTCACCAGTTTCCTGGAACATCCTTGTTGCGTAGGGTTTGAGTGGGTAGCAGGGCACGGCATTTCAACTCCAGTATCATACATACCATTATAATACTAATTTGAGTTATCTTGTAACCTTCTGCTCTCCATATACCTGTCCTTCAATTTATATCGGTCACAAACTCATATCTGTCCCCGCGATAGGCAGAGCGTGTGTACTCAATGACTGTCCCGTCATCAAGCCATGTCAACCGTTCTATACGCAATACCTCACTATTTTCTTGGATCGATAAAAGTCCTGCTTCTGTTGGGGATGCGAGGGATGCACGGACTTTCTGACGGCCTTGTTGTGGTCGCTTGCCTTTTATCTCCAGTGCCGCATACAGAGAATCTTCGATTTCGTCTATTGGTGGCAGGCGTGATGCCACCACAACGGCATGTTCAATGGCGAGGGGTTCGCCACCTGAGAGGCGAACACGACCAAGGCGTGCGACTGCGGACGACATTGGCACATTTAGTTTTTCCGCCTCTTCCCGGGTAGGATTGGCATAGTTTCTGATCAGCCAGATTGAGCCGGGTTCCTCACCCCGAGCCCGTGCGTCGTCAGTAAACCCGCCAAGATGAGTTGTCTGCACCTCAATGCGCTCGGAAACGAAAGTTCCTGACCCCTGCTTGCGCCAAAGCAGCCCTTCGTCAATTAGCTTGTCCACGGCTTTACGAATCGTTACGCGTGACGCACCGGTCAACTCGCATAGTTCGCGCTCAGAGGGCAGAGCCTCTCCCGAGGCAATTTTGCCTTCATTAATCTTGAGACGAATACTTTTGGCTATCTGGATGTAGAGCGGTGTGTTGCTGTTTTTGCTAAAAGGGAGATCTATCATGTCCAGTCTCTCCTTATGGCGGAACCCTGATTCATATCATCAACCGCATCGCGTAATATCCCATGATTGCGGTTCAGCAGTTGCTTGGCCGCATCGACATCCAGGCCCTCAGCACAGAGAACACCGACCTTAATATTACCTTCAGCGGAATTGAGTGCTGATTCCGCCACAGATTTTTCCACATCTGCCAGCCGAGCGATCATTGCCACCGCACGGTTACGCAATTTTTGGTTGGAAATCACCATATCAACCATTTGGCCCTTATATACGCGCCCGCAACATATCATTGTCGCAGTCGAAAACATATTCAGGATGGCCTTTTGTGCTGTCCCCGCCTTCATCCGTGTTGAGCCTGCGATTGCTTCACTTCCTGTTTCGGCACAAATACCGATGCGGGCTATCTCTAGCAATGGAGACGGTCGGTTGTTCGAAATCCCGATGGTCAATGCCCCGTTGGCGTTGGCCGTTTTAATAGCACTGACTGTGTAGGTAGTGCGTCCACTCGCTGCAACGCCGATGACAACATCATTTTTATTGAGGGCAATGGCATTCAGGTCTCGCACAGCCGCCTCGGCATCGTCCTCTGCAAGTTCAACACTTGAGATGAGTGCGGGGTTGCCACCAGCTATGGCATACGCAACCCGTTCAGTTGGCCAGCCAAACGTTGGACAAAGTTCGACACCATCTTGGACGGCGATTCTCCCTGACGTTCCTGCCCCTGCGTATATCAGCCGCCCATTTTCCATCAAGTGCCTGGACGCAGCTTCCGCCGCCTGAGCTATTGTGGCCAGCTCGTGACCAATTGCCGCAATTGCCGACAACTGGGCTTCGAACATAGCTTCGACAGCACTCTGAGTGGACCAACGATCTATATCAGCGAATCGCTCGCTTGGATTTTCCGTAGGCATGTCTTGTTTCAGGTTGTCATGGTCCCGGAGTTCTTTACCAATTTCTGAGACGGAGATACATTTAAGAGTATTATGATGCGACTTATATTGTAGTGGTATTACATGAGTAGTCAAATGGGAAGAGGGAAAGACGCTATCCAAGGGTAGAAGGTAAGGCTCTGGCTAAGAGTATTTTTGCTAATTTCTGTCTTTCATGGCAGTCAGGTCATTATCAGCTTACACCTTTGGCTGTTCCTGATGTATTGTTGAAAAAATGACAGCTGGCTAATATGCTGAATTTAGACCTGTTCGAGTCCAAAAAATCTGGCTAAAACTATTCTAAAGCCAGCTCATCCAACTTCAAGTGGGTAAATTGTGATTGTTTTGGGTATTGAATCCTCTTGTGATGATACCGGCGCGGCTATCTATGACAGTGAGCGCGGTCTGCTGGCTAATGGCCTTTACAGCCAGGTGGAATTGCATGCCCGCTTTGGTGGAGTGGTCCCTGAGCTGGCCTCCCGAGACCACATCCGCAAGACCATGCCGTTGGTCCGGCAAGTGATTGCTGATGCCGGTATTGGACAGGATGAAATTGAGGGCGTTGCCTATACTGCTGGTCCCGGTCTTATTGGTGCCTTACTGGTAGGAGCCGCAATTGGTCGCGGTCTTGCAATGGGCTGGGGTGTTCCAGCAATGGGTGTCCATCACATGGAGGGACACTTGCTGGCACCCATGCTGGAACCGCAACCGCCGACATTTCCATTTGTTGCACTATTGGTTTCCGGTGGTCACACGCAGTTGGTACGAGTGGATGGAATTGGTCGTTATGAACTGCTGGGTGAGTCTTTGGACGATGCGGCTGGAGAAGCTTTTGACAAGGTTGGCAAGATGCTGGGTCTGCCCTATCCGGGAGGACCCCATGTAGCGGAGCTGGCCCGGCAAGGGAGGATCGGGCAATTCGAGTTCCCCCGACCAATGACCAACCGGCCTGGTCTGGATTTCAGTTTCAGCGGCTTGAAAACCTTCGCTCGCACAACGATTGCCGACAGAACACAAGATGGAGTTCTTGCCGAACAAACTCGGGCAGACATAGCGAGGGCTTTTGAAGAGGCCGTGGTAGCCACCCTGGTAATCAAATGCCGTCGGGCACTGGAGCAAACCGGCCTCCGGTCTCTGGTGATTGCTGGTGGTGTTAGTGCCAACCAGCGTTTGCGACAGGTTCTGGAGGAGAATTTGGCGAAAATAAACAGCAAGCTATTCTATGCCAGGCCAGAATTATGCACGGATAATGGTGCTATGATTGCCTATGCAGGTTGCAAGCGCCTGCTGGCAGGTCAGCGGCAGGATCTGGTCATCAGTGCCAGACCACGCTGGGATCTTGAGAGTCTTCCGGAAATTCATGCGAGTTCTGCCTGATCCCTTCCTAATGCAATATAGGCGAGGATTAAGAGAGGTTGTCAGAACATGTGTCATTTCGTAAATCTGCGAGAATGAACTGCGTAAGCTCCATAACGATTTCATGTATTCGATACAGAGTGAAGTTATCCAAATTGACTGAATGATACAAGCTTGGATCTGGATAGAGTTTGCTACTGTTATAGACGAAATCCATTTAGCCCTAAATCTTGCTGAGTAGGCTACAAGATCAGTCATTTAACAATAGACCTATAGTAGAGGAAGGCATTCATTGAATGCAGTAGAGATTGAAGAAGCAATCAGCAAATTGGCCGAAAAGGAGTTCGATCCATCCTCATTTCCTTTCGCCTTTCTTGAAGCATTTGGTAACTCTTCCGCAACCATCAAGCGGCTGAAGAGTGGCCAGACCAATTCGTCAGACATAAAGGGTGGCGTGCTTCAGCGCAATAATATCCATATTGCTGTCTGTCAGGAGGGTGCTACTAACGACACACTGCTAAAACTTAAAGCCAGTTCGACCACTGTTAGGGCAAGAGCCAGATTTGTGGTGGCGACTGATGGGATTGATTTTGAGGCTGAGGATCTGATTTCAGATGATCCGCCAATCGTCTGCGCATACCAGGACTTTCCAGACCATTTTGGCTTCTTTTTGCCACTTGCAGGTATTTCTACGGTCAAGCAAATACGCGAAAGTTCTTTTGATATCAAGGCAACCGGGCGGCTTAATCGTCTATATGTGCAGTTGATTCAGGATAATCCACATTGGAGTAGTGCAGAACGTCGTGTTGACATGAATCATTTCATGGCTCGCTTGATTTTTTGCTTTTTTGCAGAAGATACGGATATTTTCAAGGGTTCTGACCTTTTTACATCAACCATCGAACAAATGAGCCAGCGAGATTCTTCAAATACCCATGAAGTGATGCAGGAGATATTCAGAGCCATGGGTATGGAATATACAGACCGAAAATCGGCTAACCTGCCAAGATGGGCTAACAGTTTTCCCTTTGTCAATGGTGGATTATTCTCGGGATCAACCTCAGTTCCGGTCTTCAGTAAAATCGCCCGGTCATACTTGTTGCATATTGGCAATCTGGAATGGACTAAAATCAATCCCGATATCTTCGGTTCAATGATTCAGGCGGTAACGGATGATGAAGAGCGCGGATCGTTGGGATTACATTACACGTCAGTGCCAAACATCCTCAAAGTCCTGAACCCGCTTTTTCTTGATGATTTGCGAGCGAAACTGGATGAGGCTGGAGATAATGCAAGGAAACTGCTGAATCTACGAAATCGCATGGCAAAGATACGGGTCTTCGATCCCGCTTGTGGTTCTGGAAATTTTCTGGTCATTGCCTATAAGCAAATGAGGGAAATTGAGTCTCAAATTAATAGTCGAAGAGGTGAAGGAAAAAGAACAACTGAAATTCCCTTGACTAATTTTCGAGGGATTGAACTTCGTAGCTTTCCGGCAGAAATTGCTCGACTAGCCTTGGTTATTGCCGAGTATCAGTGTGATGTACTTTACCGGGGGCAAATCGAGGCCTACAGTGACTTCCTTCCACTAGATTCGATGAACTGGATTACTTGTGGCAACGCCTTGCGACTGGATTGGCTTTACCTGTGTCCGCCTACGGGTAAAAGCATAAAGCATCTGACAGATGATCTGCTGGATTTACCTTTGGATCAGAATGAAATCGATTATGAAAACGAGGGCGGGGAAACCTATATTTGCGGAAATCCTCCTTACCGTGGTTCAACCTGGCAATCTGCGGAGCAGAAATCTGACATAGAAGCCATATTTGGGCATCGCACCTCAAGTTGGAGGTCGTTGGACTATGTGGCAGGCTGGTTCATGAAAGCAGCTGACTATGGGGAGAAAACCAGAAGTAGTGCGGCTTTTGTTTCCACCAATTCGATCTGCCAAGGATCACAGGTGCCGATACTGTGGCCGTTGATTCAGGGGTCAGGCCATGAAATCAGTTTTGCCCATACAAGTTTCAAGTGGGCAAATCTGGCCAGTCATAATGCAGGTGTGACTGTGGTAATTGTTGGAATATGCAATTATGCAGGTCCGGTTCGTCAACTATTTTCTTTGAACGATGATGGAAATGCGGTTCTCAAAGAGACTGCAAACATCAATGCCTACCTTGTATCTGCACCCAATATTATTGTGTTGAAGGCAAGCAAACCAATAAATGGTCTGGAAAATATGAGCTTTGGGAACAAACCTGTGGATGATGGAAATCTGTTGCTCAGCCGCAATGAAGTCAGAGCACTTAATCTGACAAAAGATCAGGAAAAACGATTCATTCGTCGAATCTATGGCTCAGCGGAATTTATTCAAGGCAGGGTACGTTATTGCTTGTGGATTGAAGACGATCACCTGGATGAGGCTAAAGGTATCAAGGGTATTCAGGACAGAATTGAAGGTGTTCACTCCAAACGCTTGGCAAGCCGAGATAAAAGTGCAAATGAGATGGCTGGTCGTGCCCATCAATTTCGTGAGATGAATATCGGAAAAGGTCAAACGATTGTTATACCTGGAGTTTCCTCTGAGAACCGCCGTTATCTGCCGATCGGGTTGATAGACAATAAATCTACTGTAACAAATGCATGTTTCGCTATATTCGATGGAGACCTATGGAATTTGGCTCTGCTTGTCTCCCGCTTGCATTTGATTTGGATCGCTACTGTTTGCGGTAAACTCAAGTCAGACTTTCGTTATTCCAACACCCTAGGTTGGAACACCTACCCGGTTCCGGAATTGACCAGCAAAAACAGGGCGGATCTGACATCCACTGCACAGGATATACTCCTGACAAGAGAGGCACACTATCCGGCAACCATTGCAGATTTGTATGATTCGGAGAATATGCCGGATGACTTGCACTTGGCTCATGAGCGCAATGATGAGGTGGTTGAAAGAATATATATCGGGCGACGCTTCAAAAATGACAGTGAACGAATGGAAAAGTTGTTTGAACTCTATACCCAAGTGACTTCAGCTGAGCATGTAGACAGAGAGAAGGTCATTTAGGAGATAATGAAGTGACGAAATACAAGTCGATCCCATCTGTTTCTGTTAGCTATGCAAGAGATGGCAGCTCCAAGAAATCAAACGAGCTGGGCATGCGAGTCATGCAGGAACGTGCATATGAGAAGCGGGGTGAGCAGTATCTACTCATCAAATCACCACCCGCATCTGGAAAAAGCCGTGCTCTGATGTTTATTGCACTTGATAAGCTCAACAACCAAGGAATAAACAAAGCCATTATCGTGGTGCCCGAAAAATCAATCGGGGCCAGTTTCAATAATGAGCCGCTGAAAGAGTATGGATTCTTTTGGGACTGGGAAGTCCCGCCTAAATATAACCTTTGTAATGCGCCTGGCAAAGATGACGGCAAGGTCAGTTCCGTCCAGACCTTTCTGGCCAGTGAAGATCGAATACTAGTTTGTACTCATGCCACATTTCGGTTTGCGGTTGAAAGATTTGGCGTGCCAGCTTTTGACATGTGCCTGATTGCGGTTGATGAGTTTCACCATGTCAGTGCCAATCCAGACAACAGACTCGGCCAGCATCTTGGAGAATTTATTGCGCGAGACAAGGCACATATCATTGCAATGACCGGTTCCTATTTTCGGGGAGATGCCGAGCCAGTACTCGACCCGAATGATGAGGCTAAATTTGAGTCGGTCACCTACACCTACTATGAGCAATTGAACGGGTATGAACATCTGAAGACTCTTGATATTGGCTATTATTTCTACTCAGGGCGTTATATTGATGAGATTTTGAGTGTGCTTAATCCTGATGAGAAAACCATCATTCATATTCCCAATGTCAATTCCAGGGAAAGCACAAAAGACAAGATCAGAGAGGCTGAGGACATTTTTGAAAGTTTGGGAAGTTGGGAAGGCACTGATGAGGATACTGGTTTCCATCTGGTAAAGACCTCTGGACCCGATAGCCGTATACTGAAAGTGGCTGACTTGGTTGAAGACAATCCGGTTATTCGTGAAAAGGTTACTGCAGCCCTTAGACAACCCGAAGCCAGGAATAATCGCGATCATGTGGACATCATTAT
>JAPORB010000184.1 GCA_026710425.1 Gammaproteobacteria bacterium | reverse complement strand
TGCTAATTCCTGCTAATTTACCATGACAGTTTCTCGACTGGCGATCTTGCTTCACGTGGCTTACTGGCTGCCTGAAGATAGACGAAATTCGGCTTGAGGCTGTCATGACATTAGCAGAAAGAAAATACACGAGGTCAGGACATCTGAAGTTAGTGATGGACAGACCTTCCTTCAATGCGAGTTTTGGTTCGGATAGCTGATTGAAATCTTCGGGATCTTCAAGATCAAAATAATGCATCTTTTCTGAACCAAATTGTACGATGTAATCTCGCCAGTGTTGTTTTCACTCATTGCCATGGTCCAAGCAGACCCACCATTGGGTGGGTTTGAAATAAAGCGTTTATTTCCGCCAGATATTGAGAACGCAACATTCTAACCATGAAAATTAAAAGTCAGACTTTAAATTTTCCAAGTAAAATTGTGTTTTTTAAACTTACAACGATACTTATTTCCGAAAGCGTAAGGTCCAAAATAGGGGTGGCACCTAGTCTTGGGCTACTGACTCAATTGAAGGCTGCTGTGGAGAGAATCTGTTGCGGGTGGAAATTGGTTCGTAGGTTGCACACGTGTCTAGTTCCAGTCATAAAGAGTAATTGCAGACCAAAATATTCAGCCTTCGGTAGGTAATAATTGAATAATTAAAAAAGTAATTAGCCTCAAAATTCGTTGCAAAATCACTTCTACATACAGAATATGAGTTTTTAACCTGGGCTAACGACCCATGCTGTAAAACTCACTGTTGGGACGCAAGGAAGACATGTTGGCTAGTCGGTTCGACATGGCAAAGAATGCAGCGATGGCACCGATTGTCCAAATATCATCCTGATTGAAGCCTGCTTCAAGCAAAGGCTGATGATCGTTTATTGTCAGTTCGTGGGAAGACTGAGATACTTTGACCGCATAATCAAGCATCGTACGTTGTCTTGCCGTGATCTCGGCCTTGCGGTAATTGGTTGCAAGTTGGTCGGCAATTAGCGGGTTCTTCTCCCTGATGCGGAGAATGGCACCATGTGCCACCACGCAATACAGGCACTGATTAAGACCGGAGGTGGCCACTACAATCATTTCCTTCTCTCCAACCGTTAAATTACCCGGACGTTCCATCAGAGTATCGTGGTAGGCAAAAAAGGCACGAAACTCATCGGGTCGATGGGCCAATGCCAGAAAAATAGCAGGCACAAATCCCGCTTTTTCCTGAACCGCCTCAATACGCTGCCGAATATCGGTATCGACGGACGCAAGCTCGGCTGTTGGAAACAGACTGGTTGTTTCACTCATAATGGCTTTTTTATGGTGTCAGTCGTCCAGACCGAAGGTATACACCACATTGCCTGAGGCAATGGTGACAAACTGCTGACCATCGACTGCATAAGTAATCGGTGCGGCATGGACGCGACGGCCTAATGAGATATTCCACAGCTCGTTCCCACTCTCGGCATCAAGGGCAAAAAAGTAGCCATCGGCACTGCCCGTAAAAACCAGCCCGCCAGCTGTGGTGGTAATACCAGACGAGGAGCGGGGCATAATGGGAAATTCCCACTGGATTTCTGCGGAGGCTGGATCAATAGCGCGGATCGCACTGTAATAGGCATCCATAGGCTGGGTATAGCGACCTCCACCGCCAGTGTAGCGTTCTCCTTCTTCGTAATCCTCGTCCCGTTTGAAAAATTCCTGTTCACCATCGAATGAAGTCACATAGAAGAGTCCCGTGTCCTGGCTGTAGCCTGGTGAATACCAGTTGGTGGCCCCGACAATGGGGGGTGACACCATGATACCTTCGTAGGTTGGTGCCATACCGGGAACACGGATTGGTGCACCGCTCACCGGATCCAGCCCTTCAGCCCAGGTTACAGTGGCAAAGGGCTTTCCAAAAAGGAATTTGCCATCACGACGATCAAGTGTATAGAAGAACCCATTGCGGTTGGCCCACAGCATTACCGGCACCTCTTCGCCATCAATGGGAAGATCGACAAGGATGGGTATCTGGATGGAATCGTAGTCATGCACATCATGGGGAGTGAACTGAAAATACCATTCGAGTTCGCCAGAGTCTCCATTGAGGGCTACCACCGAATCCGAATAAAGATTGTCTCCCAGCCTGACATCTCCGTTCCAGTCAGGGCCGGGATTGCCGGTGCCCCAGTAAATCTGATTGAGTTCGGGATCGTAGGAGCCGGTGATCCAGGTAGATGCGCCACCGGTACGCCAAGATTCGCCAGACCAGGTGTCATTGCCAAACTCGCCTGGGCCAGGTATTACATATTGCCGCCACTCGAGCTCGCCAGTGGCTGGATCATAAGCATCGATAAAACCGCGTATACCGAACTCGCCACCGGCGATACCGGTAACTACTTTGTCTTTCACAATCAGCGGTGCGGCGGTTTTACTGTAACCGGAATCATAAGGTGCCACTTCCACATCCCATAACAGGTTACCGGTTCTGGCATCGATTGCTACCAGATGAGCATCTAGAGTAGACATGAACAAAGTCTCACCCAATATGGCTACTCCCCGATTATTGCGACCGCAACAGATACGCAGGTCATCAGGCATCTCATGGTCATAGCGCCAATATTGCCGACCAGTGCGGGCATCCACCGCGACCACATTGCTGGGTGCCTCGGTTATGAACATGATGCCATCCACTACCAGAGGGACGGTTTCGGCCCGGTCAATTACTGGAATTTGGTAGGCCCATTTCATCTCCAGTTGATCAACATTTTTGGTATTGATCTGATCCAGGGGGCTATATCGCTGACTGTCCAAGGTGCCGGAGTACATAAGCCAGTTCTCCGGTTCCTCACGAGCCGCCACCAACCGATCCCAGCTGATAGGTGTGAAGGCGGGAGTCATAACTGTAGTGAGTTCACTCTCCTGAGCAGTTAATAAACCCGCACAGTACAGGGACAGTCCCATGGCAATGAGTTTTTTCATTTTGGCAATACCTCGCGGCGCAGTGAAAACATATAGGCGACGAGATCATCCAATTCGCTGTCGCTGAGTTTTCCTTCATAACTGGGCATGGTTGATTCCTCAATTCTTTCATAGCTCTGTATCTGACTTTTTCGGAACGACCACAGATTCTCCTCTTTATCCATAATACGCAGGGCAAAACTATCCTCGCCCATACGAAAACCCTCCCTGAGGTTGCCATCAGGTCCGGTAATGCGAACTGTCCACCAACGTGGTGCCACCTCATCATGGGGGCTGGTCATGGCAAGCATTAGATCCTCCGGTGCGTTTTCTTCACCGATTCTAGATAAATCTGGCCCCATGCGACCGCCTGAACCATTAACCATATGACAACTAGCACAATCACCCCTGCCAGTGAACAGATCGGCACCTCGAATGGCATCACCGTCCAGGGTCACCGATTCGGGGTCATAACGCAACGAATCAATATAGGCCACCAGTTGCCACAAAGTGGCATCCGGTACATCAGTTGCGACTGGTAACATGGCGGTACCTTCAACGCCATCCCTAATCACATTATAGATTCCCAAATTGGTGCTGGCATTGCGTAGTCGACCGGTCAAATTGGGGCCGCCTGCCTCATCATTGCCAGTAGCATCAAAACCATGGCAACGCGAGCATTGACGCTCAAAATATCGCTTGCCCAGCAGGACATCCACGGCAGTGTTGTAGAGATTGCCGGCATCTTCAGCGTGGACGACTGGAAGGAGCTTAATCGCACTGCAAGCCAGTACAAGTACTACTAGAAAAGCGGTAAGCCATTGGGTGGGGTAACCAGTGCCCTTGGTCATGGAGTTTCCTCTTCTGATTATTTGAGTTATGGGCTTGATTGAAGTTTTGAGTGTATCATTTCTATGGATACTTGCAATTCATTCATTGCCTAAATTTTGATGCTAAGCTATGGGAATACGGACAAAGCTATCATAGTTACTGTTTTTCTTCTACATCGGCTATGTAGTCATTACATGTTGAAGATGATTGACTTGGTACCTGCTGGGTTTAATGATTAGGTTTATTAGTTATAAAACATTAATGCATAACAGATGTCATTAGGATGTAGTAGCCAACTTCCCCTTTATTCCGCGCAGGGAAATTACTTGCAACTTGTTGTCAATTGGGAAAATTTTTTCTACACCAAAAATAATAGGTTTCTTGTAGTTTGGGTTTTGTAGCTTTCCGAATCTTAAATAGAAATAAGAGCTGTTTAAATCTATCCCTAGAGCAGTATGGTTGATTTTGTCCTTGTGTGAGTATGGATCACTATATACATCCCTCGATCTTGAGGGTAGATTACCAAATACTGTCAGCAACAGAGTTGATGGATTGTGCGTGCATTAGGAAAGCATACAGTATGTGTTGGGTATGAGTCACTTTGGCTTGTGTTTGCCTCGGCACTGCTTAACAAGGTTAGCTGCTTATTCTGCATGTCTGGATCAGGAGTTAGCATTAGGTAAGCAGAGATTACATCCTGAGCAGTTCAGAGTGTAAATTCCATCTTTTTTAGCTCGTAGACTACGTAGGGAAACTCCTTTTTACCATGCTGGCGGGTATAGACTCCCTCCCGTTGTATGCCACCAATTTTCTCTACTGCTTTGCGTGAACGTGTATTTTGAGTTCCCACCCAGAACAACACCGTGTCGACAAATTTAAATGCATGTGTCAACATGAGTTTTTTCACTTCCCTGTTATGGACGCCGCCCCAATAATTGCGGCCAAGAAAAGTCCATCCAATTTCAATTTCGTTAAGAGACTGATTGTAACCATGGTAGCGACTGGAGCCTATAAGATCACCGGAATTAAGATCCACGAAAGTGAATGCACTACCACAGTTCAGGGCATCGTCAAAAAACTTGCGGAATTCCTTCTCCTGGTAGCGATCGGTGGCAGGATGCTGCTCCCACACTAGCGGATCACTGGCAACTGCAAAAAGTCCGGACCAATCCTCCAGTTGAATGGGACGCACAGAAACTATTGGGCTGTTCAGTGTTGGTTGCAGGTCGGGCAAGGTCATGAGGATTAATCTGGATTTTAATTCAGGTAAGGGTGCAGCCACTGGTCTTGGGTTTTCATCACGCTATTCATGGGATTTGTTGGCTTGCTGTTCTAAGTGGAGACTTCATAATCAGGTACAAACCTATAAATGAAGGTCCTGGTCAGTTCGACTTGCCAAACAGAGTCATCAAATCTCGCCATGGCAGACTCTTCCGCTTACGCACAAAATTGTCAAGAATCAGTTGGTCGTTCGGCAGTGATCCCTTGCGTACATTCTCTGCAATCGTACGTGCCATCACGGGCCAGTCCCTCATTTGAATACTGCCGAAGTATTCCTCTCCTTTACGCAGGGCAAGATCCCATTCCTTAAGAAAGCTCATCGCAAGTTTGAAGGTGGGACGGGGTATATCATTGATCGGCACGACCTCTTGCTGTATGGACTTTAGTCGCTCGGTCAAATCCTTGAGCAAATTCCGCTCAAAAGCCTCGGCATCCTGCTCCAGCCAGTTAGCGAGAATGTCAGCGGCTTTCGATGCCATGATTTAGGTTCTCGATCACAGGGGGTTCTCCGCTGAGGGTGCCTTCACCCGGGGTAATGAAGAGCATGCTGGTGGGTTCGTTAATTAGTGCCGTGTGCCAGGTATTGCCGGGGACGATCAAAATCTCGCCGGGGGACTCCAATAAAATGGATCTTTCTCCTCGAGAAGTTTTCATTTTGAACTCCGCACGACCGGACATTAGTACAACCAGCTCATCTCCTTTAGGATGATTCTCCCATTCTGGCCAGTTTTCTGAGAAGTAGTAGGCCGATATCAGCACGTGCTCTTTAAAGCCCTTATATCGTGAGTCCAGAGAGTCATAAAGTTCGGGACTGACCGAAAGCCTGTCCATCAACATATTCGGTTTCAGCACCACAAATTCTTCAAACAGCAAAGGCATCAAAGTTGCTCCAGCTCAATGATACTATAAACTGCCAGTTTTGCGGCTATGGTTGTCTCGGAGGCGGGAATATTGCCTGCATACCACCATAAATCATTCGCGCAGGATCAAAGCCGGTATCTGATTTCGCCATCAGTTCTGCAATTTGCGGATCAGCCGCTACTTTGCGGTTTGCTTCATTCCTGGTTTCACGGGAATTGAAGCTGACCCAGCCAAACAGGACCACCTCAGTTTCTGAGGCCGAGACTACCTCGGTAAATGATCGTGTGCCTTCCAGGTAAAGATCGTCGCCCAGAAATTCCTGATAGTCCAGCGCACCATATTGTTTCCATATCCGGGCAACTTCGGCAAGTAATTGCAGGTAGTCGTCTAGTTGATGACGGGGAATGGGATGTACGAAAGCGTCTATGTAGCCGGGCATAATATTTTCTCATTTGATTGCAGGTATGCAGTAACCGAGTGAACTGGTAATACCACAGACTAAAGTAAGAGCAATATTATTGCATTGATTGCTTGGAAATTGATCGACAATACCTAAACAATATGGCCTATCCATCGTCCGGCTAGCATCACTCCACACCATAAGATTAACGAAAAAAATCCTGAGATACTGACACCGTATCTTGAGACAGAGTCTTCGTCCTCAAGGTCAATCCGATGCGATAACTTGAAGTGAAACCAAGCCATGTTGCCACCAGCCAGGGCCAATAGCATTCCTTTGGCTATAAATGCCGGATTTTCTAAATGCCCGGCAGCACGGGTGATGAACATGCCCAGACCGGTGGTGGCAGCAACCGCAAAAGCTCCCCAGGTCCAGCGTATAAGTTCTCGGTAGAGGACCGGGAAGGGGGTGTCGGTAACAGTCAGACCGAGCAATCGCAAGTCCATCCAGGCGACGGAACCAACAACCATGGCAGCGGCGATGACATGAATTGTCTCCAGAGTCGGGAACCAGTTGGTGGCGGCAATTATCTGGGACAGACCCCAGTTTTCTACTCCAACCCAAAAGCTGACCAAATTGTCATCATAGTAGGGTTCAATGGTCCAAAGTGGATATTGAAGATACTCCAAGTAAGCGATCCAGCGACCGCCGGTGCAGACTCCGAGCCAAAGTAGTATCGATATAATGGCCATTATCCTTGCCAGCCACTTCCTTTGTTCCTGTTCCCAATAGCCAGGCTGTTGTTTATGAAGGACAAAAAACAAGACCAGCAGTAACACGGCAGCAATCAGAAAGACCAGTTTGGAGGCGAAAACCGGGTTATTGAAGTAGCGGATTGGACGGGCAAATACGAAGAATGCTCCGGAAATTATGTTGCTGAGAAATGCAATCCAGAACCAGGGAATAACCCGATCTGTCATGCGGCTGAGGCTTTGGGAGGGCAGTGCCAGTCCGAGTATGCGCAGATTCAGTAGTACTGCCGTTCCCATGATCACGGCGATACCCAGAATATGCACCGTTTGTATGATCGGCGGGAAGCCAGGCAGAGTGTTCAGTGCCCAAAGTGCCCCTTTCTGCAGAGAGCTGCCCGTAAACAGGGATGCCAAGGAGTTGAAGAATTCAGGCAATCGGCTGTTCTCGTGTTGTAACTCTGCAGTTCATACTTCCAGCCAAAACTAAAGATTTTTGTCGGTAACTGCACCCTCGGAGGCCGAGGTAACAGCAGATGCATATTTGGCTAGTACCCCTCTCGTATAACGGGGGGTGGGTTGCTGCCAGTCTTTCAGTCGTTGTTGTATTTGTGTTGCTTCAAGCTCAAGCGTTACCGTATTAGCTTCGGCATCAATGGCGATGCGATCGCCATCCTTGACGATGGCGATTGGTCCACCCTCAAAAGCCTCAGGGGTTACATGCCCCACCACAAAGCCATGGGAGCCACCCGAAAATCGTCCATCGGTAATCAGTGCCACAGATTCACCAAGTCCTTTGCCCATGATGGCCGAGGTAGGAGAAAGCATCTCACGCATACCGGGAGCACCCTTGGGTCCTTCATAGCGAATTACCAGCACATCACCTGCTACTACAGTACCATCCAGAATGCCTTTTAGGCAGTCTTCCTCTGATTCAAATACCCGGGCATTGCCAATAAAGGTCAAGCCTTCCTTACCTGTGATTTTGGCGACTGCACCGGTGGGGGCCAGATTGCCGTACAGGATACGCAGATGGCTATCTTTCTTGATTGGGTGGTCTAGAGGTCGAATGATATCCTGCCCCTCAGGGTAGGGTGACACTGTTTCCAAATTTTCCGCCAAGGTCTTGCCGGTTACCGTTATGCAGGAACCATCAAGCATGCCAGCTTCCAGCATGGTTTTCATCAATGGCTGAATGCCGCCAATCCTGATTAACTCGGACATAAGGTAGCGACCACTAGGCTTGAGATCGGCAAGTAGTGGGATGTCCTTGCCGATGCGGTTAAAGTCCTCTAGTTCAAGTTCTATCCCTATGGCATGAGCCATCGCCAGCAAATGCAGAACGGCATTGGTAGAACCACCCAGCGCAATGGTAACTTTGATTGAGTTCTCGAATGCGGCGCGGGTCATAATATCGGAAGGTTTAATGTCATGCTCCAACAACCTGATGATAGCTTCTCCAGCACCAAGGCAATCCTTGACCTTTTCCTCAGAGATCGCATCCTGAGCGGAACTGTTTGGAAGACTCATTCCCATGGCCTCAATGGCAGAGGCCATGGTGTTGGCGGTGTACATGCCACCGCAGGAACCAGGGCCTGGAATAGCCGTATCCTCTATTTGTTTCAGCTCAATATCTGACACTGTGCCTGCTGCATGGCCGCCCACCGCCTCAAATACGGAGATGATATTGGTATGGCCAGGACCAGGTTGAATGGTCCCACCATAGATGAATATGGAAGGGCGATTGAGGCGGGCAATACCCATCATCTGACCAGGCATGTTCTTATCGCAGCCACCAATGGCAATGATGGCGTCGTGACCCATACAACCGGACACGGTTTCGATACTGTCGGCAATCACTTCCCTGGATACCAAGGAGTATTTCATGCCTTCCGTGCCCATTGAGATACCATCAGAAATGGTCAGCACATTGTAAATGATTCCCTTGCCGCCAGCGGTATCAGCCCCTTGATTGACATGTTCTGCCAGTCGGTTGATATGCATGTTGCAGGGGGTGACCATGCTCCAAGTGGAGGCGATGCCGATCTGAGGTTTCTTAAAATCGTTATCCTCAAAGCCTACGGCACGCAGCATAGCTCGGCTCGGTGCCTGTTCGACACCATCAACCATAATCTTTGAAAATTTACGTAACTCTTTGTTATTCATATAAATTCCATTGTTTTATTAGAAACAACTTGAAGGCTGCTCTGCCGATGATTTTCAAACTTGACTACCACTAAATGAAATTGAGGTCTAGGAGACCACTCCTCTTAGAATTGGCTTGTGGAGGAAATGGATCTGGCCGCAGTTTTCTCACTCTGGATTTGGATCAGCTTGCAGCTTAGCGGTTCGGATACAAAGGTGATGGGGTTGGCGCAGAGTTGTCCTGAGTATTGGTTCAAACCTTAAATATCGCACAACGGAGAGTGTAATGCCACACACCCGCCTCTGAAAATGCGGTAAAGTCATACTGTCTAGAAGAGTAATATAGGATGGGGGAGAATGTTAAGCTGGATACATACAGTACTGGCATACTCGAAAAATTGATTGAAAGTCTAGTGTCAAGTCAATGGATATTTGTCGCATAGATGGAATCATTCATATGCTCTG
>JAPORB010000009.1 GCA_026710425.1 Gammaproteobacteria bacterium | reverse complement strand
GTTAGAATCAGTTTTAGTTGAGATTGTTGCCGTAAGTGGTAAAAACTGCCTGAATATTGTGCAATTTTTCAACGCCAGCCTTCTATACCTTGCGGAGGAAGCGGTCAAAGCTGGCCCCGGTTTTTCTGTCCACGATCAGTATAGATTGCGCAATCTGGGCTGTTTCGGTCAATACTGCCTGTATTTTGCTCAAACAACCTATATCATAATTTTCGCTTGTCACTTGATTAGATTTTCTCAACAGCAGTTTCTGCCACAGTTTTGCCTGTTGTTTTTCTTCCATACCATCGGTTGCCAGAATTAGAGTGAACTGACCGCAGTATCTGGCGAGTGTTTGCTTGAGTGGGCCTAGCCAGGGGCTGGGCTGAGCTGCGGCAAACACTATGCAGCGAGCATGTTGTCCATGGCATTGCATCAGAAAGCGGTCCAAACCATAAGCCAGTGGAGCATCCAGGGCTCGGGAGCGAGCCACCGCCAACAGTGCGGGTGATAGCTCATCACAAACTTCATTGGTTCCGTCAGCTCCAAACTCCCAGTCTTGGCCTAGGGCACCAGATTCCAGCGCAACCCTGGCAACAGCCGCTGCTGCCTCATCACCAGGACTGCTCAGCAGATAGGCTACTGTGCGTTTACTGTGAAAAACACTATTCTCCGGTAGCCGTACATTGAGCTGGCGGTTTCTCGCATACATTTTCCACATGATATTTTTCACTGAGTCTCCCGGTGCATAGGGACGAATTTCCATTCGATCTCCCTCGGGTTCGCCGCTGGTATTGGGGATGCCATCTTCAGCGGTTAGTGAGCGCAGCAAGGGCAGTTGTTTGACGGTGTTAACCCGGGGCAGGGCAAGCAAGCGGCAATCCTGTTTCTCAAACCAGGTGTAGCGACAAAATCCCAGCACATCGGATACTGAAAACTTTCGGAAAATGCTAGGGCTCAGGCAGCGTCGATGTGGAATCAGAGTTTCTTGCACCAGGTTATTATCCAGCCTTCTAGTTCGGGTGCTGATGGCATCGGGGTAGCTTATAACCCAGTCCAACCGGATCAGGGGAAGGAAAATCGGTTCGGGCAAGACAAATCCAGTTTCATTGGGATATCCGGCTTCAATCTCAATAGTTTTGGAGCCATTAGTTATTTCCTTGAGGCTTTTTCTTATTCTGCTTTGCATTAGAAGGCCTGTTATGACTGTGTTCAACAGGCAAAACAAGACTATGGTCAAGGCGCAGGTGGCCAGGGCAAATACCACCAAGTCCAGAGAACCATAAGCAAACACATCCAGAGCGGCAACTGCCAGAACCAACGTCAAACAACCCTGGGTGGTGAGCGGGAAACGAGTTGAGATTGCTTGCAGTAACTGCTTACCAGTAGTCAGGTTGGTTCTGGTCGGTATATTTTCCTTCACTGGGTCAGCAGAGTTAAACTTGAGCATGAATGTCTTGTTGCTGACGCACCATATGTATGTATTCTTTAACGTCCATCAGCCACTGTCTCTGCGAATCCCGGTAAGTTGCATGAAGCTGTCGAGGAACAATAAGTTGCAAATTCTGGGCTTTCATTTCTTCAGTCTGGCTTTCGCTAATTCCCGGTTCTATTGTCACAAGATAGTTTTTCTGTATGCGGGCTGCCTCATACATGGCCTGAACCCAGCGGTCTTTGCATGTTGATTTAACACCAAGTATGGTCAATCTGATAGAACCCAAAACCCCGTCATTTTGTGATACCTCATCAGGGAACAGAAAAGTATTCTTGTCCAAACTTCCTGTGACAGTCTGCCTTTCAAATTTTAATTTATTGGAGGTGAATATATGTGCCAAATGATGGCCAAAAGCTTCGGAGACATGTGATTCTCGTTGGTTTATTACATTTATCGATAGCTCTAAAAACTTGTCAAAGTCTAGCTCTTTTTGATTCCAAAAACTCTCCTTGATTAATGGAGCTAATATCTGTCTCTCTAATCGTTGAGATAACCTGCCGTCTTGTTGAACCCATGTCAGCAAAGTCTTATCTGGATCTCCGACCTCATCAATCTTTGGTAACGTCTCTCGCACAAAGCTTGAAAACTCCAATGTATTTGGAAAGCCAAGCGGAAATCTTTTCAAAAGCAAGTTAGAAAGATTTACAGTGTCTTGATTTTCGTGCTCATCAATTGCAATACTAAGATGATCAAGAATATAACGAGATGCAAAATCAAGTGGGCAATCATCTCCTCCATGATAATCTAGGTATTTGAACTTTGTATCAAACTTACCCGGTACTCTAAATAGCCACAGCATCTGATTTTCAATGGTTCCATGCCATGGAACTATAAAAACCACTATTTTATTCTTTGGTCTTTTGGCGACTATAAGCAGATCACCTTCCTTTGCCATTTCCATCACGGTATTACTACTGAAACAAAGACGTTGTTCTGAGTATTTTAGGTCGCTCGTCTTTGTGCCATACCAGGTAATAAACGAATCTTCAAAAAAACTTTCACATTGATCACTAATGTGTACAAATGTGGTTGGGCAGTTGTCCAACATTTCCTCGCCTAGGAGGTTTCTTAGTGGTCCAACCTCATTGAGTTCATGTTTGTCTGAAAGTCTAGTGCTAACATCAGCAGCATTAAGCCTTTTGGCAGCAACACCTTCAAAATATGTAGAAAGATATTCTTTATTCATCCGAAATTCAAAACCATCAGTAGAGATAATCTTAATTTACCTAGCATTCCCATGTCTCTTCTAATCTCTCAATGAACGAGTAAACCAAATGCACAATCTATTGAATTCAGTACTTAATTCAAGGTAAGAATTAGTAGAAGATACCATAACTTCAGATCTGTCTTCGCCATGAAATAAACTGTGAAAGCGTACTTGGTCACCTTTTCCCACGTCCATCAGTAAATCAAACCCTTTAAGTAGTGCTTGGTTATGTGTAGCCAGAATTATTTGCTGACTCTGACGTGACAGTTCCAATAGAACAACTACCCATGTCTTTATCATTTTAGGATTCAAATTTTCCTTTGGCTCATCCCAAAATATTGGCCCATTAATGCCACACAACCAATAGAAATTAGGGAAGTTTCCAATAAGAATTATTGCGAAGTATGCCAAATATTCGGTTGTGGGGTAGACGTGTCAGATAGATGTTGTCAAGATATGATGACCACTTGAGAGATATAATTGTCACACACTGCTTTTTCTTGGTTCAAGCCAACGCTTCTGGCTGCAGGAAGGTTCAAAATAAGCCTGTTTTCAGCGATTGATACGGTTATCAATGAGTTGCTCTACCACTGCTGGATCAGCAAGGGTCGTGGTGTCGCCAAGATTTTCAAGTTCATTGGCGGCAATCTTGCGCAGGATACGGCGCATAATCTTGCCAGAACGAGTTTTAGGCAGGCTAGGTGCAAACTGTACAATCTCGGGTTTGGCAAAAGCACCAATTTCACTAACCACAAAGCCAATCAGTGCTGATCTGAGTTCCTCTGATTCTGGGGTGCCGCTCATTAGTGTGACATAGGCATATATTCCCTGCCCCTTAATCTCATGAGGGTATCCTACCACGGCCGCCTCGGCTACAGAATCATGCAGAACAAGTGCACTCTCAATCTCGGCGGTGCCCAACCTATGTCCAGAAACATTAATTACATCGTCGACCCTACCGGTAATCCAGAAATAACCATCAGCATCACGACGGGCACTGTCACCAGTGAGGTAATAGCCGGGATAAGTTGAGTAGTAGGTGTTGATACAACGCTCGTGATCACCGTAAACAGTGCGAATCTGGCTGGGCCAGCTTTGACTAATCACTAGATTACCTTCCCCTGCTCCTTCCAGTATATTGCCATTAGCATCCAGCAGCTCTGGTCTGACTCCAAAAAAAGGTTTGGTGGCGGAACCTGGCTTGAGGTCAGTAACGCCGGGGACGGGGGTAATCATGATGGCACCGGTTTCAGTTTGCCACCAGGTGTCGACGATAGGGCAACGGCTGTCACCGACCACCTGGTAGTACCACTGCCAAGCTTCAGGATTGATGGGTTCGCCTACTGAGCCCAGCAGTCGCAAACTGCCACGGGAGGTTTTGCGGACCGGTTCATTACCAGCCGACATTAATGCACGAATCGCAGTCGGTGCGGTATAGAAGATGTTTACCTGATGGGTGTCAATCACCTGCCAGAACCTGGATGCATCTGGATAGGTAGGCACTCCTTCGAACATCAGGGTTATGGCACCGTTGCATAATGGACCATAGACAATGTAGGAATGACCTGTTACCCAGCCCACATCGGCTGTACACCAGTAAACATCACCATCATGGTAGTCGAACACATACTTATGGGTTAAGGCGACTCCCAGTAGGTAACCCGCCGTGGTATGTAGCACACCTTTTGGCTTACCTGTGGAGCCGGAGGTATAGAGGATAAATAGCGGATCCTCAGCGTTCATTAATTCCGGTTCACAATCGGGCGAGGCGGCATCAACAGCTTCCTGATAGCGGACATCACGACCTGCCTGCCACGCGGTATTGGCTGCGGTTCGTTCCACCACGAATACTGAGTGTACATTGGGGCAGGACTCCAGTGCCTGGTCCACATTAGCTTTCAGTGGAATCAGCCGCCCCCCGCGAATACCTTCGTCTGCTGTAATCACAGTCTGGCAATCTGAATCCAGGATACGGTCCTTTATCGATTCGGGAGAGAATCCGCCAAACACTACCGAGTGTATGGCCCCTATACGGGCGCAGGCCAGCATGGCATAAGCAGCTTCCGGAATCATTGGCATATAAATGCAGACACGATCGCCTTTCTTCACGCCGCGTTGCCTAAGCGCATTGGCAAATCGACAGACATGCTCATGCAATTCTTTATAGCTGATACTGGCATGCTGACCCGGCTCATCGCTCTCCCAGATAATGGCTGTTTGATCACCTCTGTGCTCCAGATGTCGATCAATACAGTTAAAGGTGACATTGAGTTTGCCGCCAGCAAACCACTCAGCACGGCCCGAGAGAAAATTGCTAGTGAACACAGTGTGCCAAGGCTCATTCCATTGCAACATCTTAGTTGCCTGTTCTGCCCAGAACTCGTCAGGTGATTCAATGGATTGGGAATATAGGTTATCGAAATCCTGTCTGGTCAGATGCGTGTCCTGCAAGGCGGATTCGCGTGCCGGGTAAATCTGTTTTTCATTCATGTGATTAAAGTACTGCTTCTCTTTTGGTGGGGGAAATTCAAGTTTCTTCAGTTACTTTTATTATGCGCCTGATGGCTGCCAGCACGTGAAGCCCAGTGAGATTGAAGAAAGAATGCAGTGTGGGGACTTCGAACTGAGTCTCATTGTCATCCCGGCCACCCACCAATAGCGGATGGTCGCAGCTGGCACAGTCTGGTAGTAGGCGACTCCCCCAATCATATAACTGGGAAGAGTTCTCGGGGTTTTGAACATGAGATGGCAACCTTATTACAGCAAGCTATTGGACTCGGAGGACTACTGCGAAGCCAGGAAAAATCATACTTGAATATCGGCAAAAAATCACCTAAACCCTGTGAAACTAACTCCGGTGCGTCGCTGAGGCCGCCGAATGCTTCTACGATGTATTGTCGCCCTTCGTGCATGTGGCTCATGGAGATGTTGGTTATGCCGCTAGCAAATCGGCGCACCAGACCCCTTGCATAGTGAATTTGTAGTGATTCCGGACGGTAAAGCGTCAAGCTTCTCATCCTCGCTAAACTCGGCTAGCTTGATTTTCCTGATTTAGAAAGCATTTCTCCGCTACGATCCAACTGAAATCGTACATTGTCGATTAATCGGGTAGAGCCAATGAAGGCGGCAGCAAGTATGGCAAAGTCCTTCGTTTCATCATTAGCTGGTTCCAGAGTTCGGGCATTGCAAATGGACAGATAATCCGGCTTCATCCCGATACTCATTATTTGTTCAAGCCCTTGATTTTCCAAGTCAGAAATCGAGTACAAACCTTGCTTAACCTGATCTGCCATAAACCGCAAAGTGCGATACAGGCTGGCGGCAATGCATCGCTGTTGCGAATCCATATAATTATTGCGCGAACTCATGGCAAGTCCACTGGCCTCCCTGACCGTCTCAATGCCGACCAGTTTGATGGGAAAGCATAAATCTTCCACCAGTTGCCGAATAATGACAAATTGCTGGTAGTCTTTAAGGCCAAAATAGGCGATGTCGGGGTGGACTATGTTAAACAGCTTGCTTACTACAGTGGTGACACCATTGAAATGCCCGGGTCTGCTGGCACCACAGTAAAGTTCTGACAAACACGGTACCTTCACTATGCTGTTGGCATCAGTGGTTTTTTTCCCGTACATCTCAGTTGCTGACGGCATAAACAAATAATGACAACCAGACTCTTGCAGCAAGTCGATATCGGCATCGGGGGTGTGGGGATAACTGGCCAGATCTTCGTCTGGACCAAACTGTAGCGGATTGATGAAGATCGAAGTCACAACAATGTCGCAGTCAACCACCGCAGCTTTTATCAGAGCCATATGCCCTCGATGCAAATTTCCCATGGTGGGGACTAACCCGACGGTTCGTCGCTGCTGCTGGTGCCAAACCAAACTCTGACGCAAGTCACTGATGGTTTTTCGAATTTCCATAACTGCTAGTCAAAGCAGTGTTCGGGGGCTGGAAAGGTCTGATTCTTGACTGCTTGCACGTATTTTTTGATGGCTCCCGGAATGCTATCCTCAGAGTCTCTGAGAAAATTTTTGACGAATTTCGGGGTGATGGGTGAGATTCCTAATACATCATGTAGAACCATGATTTGACCACTCGTGTAGGGTCCGGCCCCAATACCGATAACGGGAATCTCCAGCGAGTCAGTTATCTGTCGGGCTAGCACTCTGGGCACGCATTCAAGCAACAAGATGCTGGCACCTGCATCCTGTAGCAATCGGGCCTCCTTGAGAATGGACTGGGCCTGGCTGGTATCCCGACCCTGCACAATAAACCCACCAATACGATTCACTGATTGCGGTGTAAGACCCATATGGGCGCAGACCGGAATTCCTCGCTCTGAAAGCAGGCGGGTGGTATTGGCAATCCAGGCACCTCCTTCAAGCTTTACTATATGAGCACCGGCGCGCATTAGAGAAGCTGCATTTTCCAGGGTTTGGGATTCTGATGCATAACTCATAAATGGCAAATCTGCCATCAACAGGGCACCACGATTGCCGCGGTTGACACAGCGCATATGGTAGACCATATCATTCATAGTCACTGGTAGCGTGCTGTCATGACCTTGAAGGACCATGCCCAGTGAATCACCGACCAGCAATACCTCAACCCCGGCCTCGCTAACGATACCGGCATAGCAGGCATCATAGACTGTCAGGCAGACAATCTTCTCACCTTGTGCTCTCATTTTATTGAGGCTGGTCAGTGTGATGTTGGTATGGTTTTGTTGTATGCTCATTCGGTTGAATCCAGCGATGCCAAGCCTCCTTCAACATTGCCTATTTATGACCAGTCAGTTGGCAGTATTCAGCCCTTTGAATCCGATATCAGGGTCTCGTACAGTCAGGCAACAAGCTACAACAAGGATGGGCCGGGGTTAAAGTAGTGGGTGCCGCTGGGAGTGGAGGCGATAAAGTCCAGTAATTGCCTGTAGTGCCCATCATTCCCTACCAGGTCGATGTCGGCACTGTTTACAATCATCAATTTCGTCTTGTCATAGTAATGAAAGAACTCTGTGTAGGCTTGATTCAGCTTATCCAGATATTCTCGTTCGATATATCGTTCCGACGCAACACCTCGCTTTTTAATTCGATCCAAGAGTATTCCAGTCGGTGCCTGGAGATAAATCACCATATCCGGAACAGGTGAGTTTATGGTCATATGCTGGTACACCTTCTGGTAGATGTCCATCTCATCGCTGTCCAGGTTAAGCTTGGCGAAAAGGTTGTCTTTATCCATCAGATAATCTGCCACCAGACTCTGCTCAAACATGTCCCCGCGCCGATGTTCGCTTAATTGCTGTGATCGTTGTAACAGGAAATACAACTGGGTATGCAAAGCATACCTACGAGGGTCGCGGTAAAAGCGATTTATGAATGGGTTTTCCTCGCCACGCTCCAGCAAGGACTGGTAATTGAAAGTTTCGGCAAGCCTCTTGGCCAGGCTGGTCTTGCCAACACCAATTGGTCCTTCGACTGCAATGAAACGGGGTTTTTCTCTGGACAAAACGCTAGATTCCGTCTTTGTGATTGTGCCTGGAGGTTCCCGGATTGATCTTTTTTCGACCCTTGTTTCGCTGGCGGCGTCGACGCCTGGGGTTTGATAGCGATTCAAGAGTCTTTTCCTGCTGGTTTGTATCACTTAATTGAAAATCCGTCCACCATTGGCCGCAGCGACCAAGATCTTCACCTGCCGCTTCCCTCAGCAGGAGAAAATCATAAGCAGCACGAAAACAAGTATGATTCAGGGTGCTGAGTGCATTTCGCCGTGTAGGATGCTCCAATTTCCATTGCATTTCCCAGATATCCCGGCTGGCATAGCTCACCCGTCTCGGGATTGCGGTGATGGCGAGTTGTGTTGAAATAACCTGGTTCGCCATAGGCAGAAAATTGCTGCGCTGATCCTGATTATCACGCTTGGCCTGTTCCCGTTTACGGCAAAGCAGGGGCCAAAGCAATGCGGCGAACAGAAAGTGCGGTGAAACAGATTTGCTGTCTGCGATTCGCTGATCGGTATTTTCAAGTGCCAAATGCAGCATTTTTGCAGCAGCTGGAGGGCAACATTCGATTGATTCCAGAGTGGGAGCAATGAGATATTGGCCCAAGCCGCTGCTTTTAAGCATCTCGAAGATCTTCACGGCGTGGCCTGAGTAGAACAGTTTCAGAATTTCATCATACAGCCTGGCCGGTGCAATTGACAGCAGCAGATCGCCTAGTTTTTGAATAGGGGCGGCGGTGTCCTGTTCAATGTCAAAATCCAATTTGGCGGCAAAGCGGATGGCGCGCAGCATCCTGACCGGATCTTCACGATAGCGAGCGACCGGATCGCCAATAATGCGAATCTGTCTGTTTACAATATCTTGCATTCCATTATTGAAATCCAGGACAGAGAAACCGTTGGGTGTGTAATAAAGGGCATTAACAGTAAAGTCTCTTCTGAGGGAGTCTTCATCAATGCTGCCGTAGACATTGTCCCTAAGAATCATACCTTCGTTGGTATGCGCAGAATCAAGACCCCTGATTTTTCGTTTAGGCACATGCTTATCGATTCTATTGCTGGCCTCATGATGGGCACGGAAAGTCGTGACCTCTATGATTTCACGACCGAAGCGGACATGCACGATCTTGAAGCGACGCCCAATAATGCGAGAATTGCGAAAAATCTGTCTGATTTCCTCCGGTGAGGCATCAGTGGCAATATCGAAATCTTTGGGTGATTTTCCTAGCAGCAAATCCCGGACACTCCCTCCCACCAAAAAACCGGTAAATCCGGCCTTGTTGAGTCGATACAGTACTTTTAGTGCATTGGGCGAAATGGCCTGGCGCGAGATATTGTGCTGCTTTCTCGGGATGATGGTGGCATGATCGATGCCAGGCAAAGAGTACAGGTCAGGCATATTGGAGATTGAAACCTTTGACTCTGCGGCGCACCTGGCTGGGTTGTGGATTCAAGCTTGGCAGGGAATTATGTAATGATTTTGAAATCATGCCATCCGGGCAATGCTGGGCAGTATCGGTAACATCGGAGGCAGTTGCGTTGTTCTGAAACCCTTGATTTATATGGGCCAAAGGGCATCCTC
>JAPORB010000085.1 GCA_026710425.1 Gammaproteobacteria bacterium | reverse complement strand
TTGAGGCTTTCATGACTTCGAAGAAATTCCGGCTACATTGCGAAATTAATCGAATATAAGGCTCTTAGTAGTCTAATATTCTATTTCTTGTCTATAAGCTTTGCGATTTCACTCTCGCAACTTCGCTAGTAAACTGCCATTCAGTCTTTTTTTGCTTGTATTCTGTCGCTAGTTCCAAGCAGTGAATCCACGCATGACAGTATTGCATAGTCCTCTCATCCTATGAAAACCACCGATCTCGGGAGTTATTACGTCTTTTATCTACACCTGAAATCCCGTACACTTAGGATAAAATGTTTGCATTGCTCTTTGGCATAATACAACGCATCCAGCTACTCCTTGGTTTAGCACTGTTTTAAGTGTCCGATGCACTGTCTCAGTTGATACTGAAGCAACAATCTAGCTTTATACTAATTCATCTGCAGGATACAGCGATTACTCTCGTCAGTTGCTTCGGAATAAGCTATGATGAGTAGTTTGGCCTCGGCCTCTCTATCGAGTGCTGTTGAACGCTCATAACTCCTTGAAGCACGCGTCAAGACTCTCTACACTCTCTCTGTAAAATAACGCTTGATCAAATTTTCTACAGTAAAATGGAGGTCCACAATTTTTGCCAATTCTGAATTAGTCATAGATCACTAGGCTCAGACTCATCGGCATGGAGCAGAATCTGAGCACTACAATGATTATCTAGAGCTTGTCTTACTATGTGAATTAGCTATTTGAGCGATTCTCTTTGTTAATCTTTAATGGCCAGCTGACCAAGTTAAGGTTAACGTTTTTACCTCATATAGGACTGACAATTCTCGGATTTTCCTAAAATAGAGAGATGACTGAAATTTCTCAAACCCGATCCGAAGGGAATTTTGATATTTTAGCCTTAATATCTGACTTTTAGTACTATTTTCGATAAGATGGCATATTATTTGCCCCTTCATGAAAATTCTATTTAGCCTTGACATGCATGACAGGTGATAAAATTAGGCAGAGGTGGTCTTATCGCTGATAAAAGGTTAGAATTTATGAACAATTTTGTAATACTTAACTTATCGATCAGCTTGAAAGCTTTGTAATGTCAACTAATATCTGGCATTGAAAATATTACTACCAATATAAGCCCTTATTTATAAGGCATTGGAATAAAAAGTACTGGAAAGTATATTAGACAACAGTAATATTTGCTGGATGAACTAGAAATATTAGATATCGCGAGATTCTTATGAGATTGAGTAGGCTAGAGATAGAAAACTTCAAGAGTATTGGTGCCAAGCAAATAATAGATATAAAGCCAATCACATTGTTATTTGGTCCGAATAGTGTTGGGAAAAGCACTATTATACAGGCTATATATTACTTATATCAAGTTTTAGATGGCAATTCTGATTTATCAGATAAGAGTAAATTAGGAAATATTGATCTAGGCGGTTTCCCATCCATCGTCCATAAGCAGGACATAAGTAAAAATGTCAGGATTAAAGCGACACTAGATTGGAGGACTGGTGATACAAGTGATTATTTTCCACTTAATGATAGAAGTGATTATCTTTATAAAGAGATAGGTATCGAACCAATTCCAATAAATTATCTACTCGGTAACAAATTAACGCAAGGCAATATTATTGAAATGTCAGTGGGTATTGAAATAAAGTATCTCTCTGGTGAAACAGTAGTAAACAGACTTGAAATAGATATCAATAGAGAACGGCTAATAACGACATGTTTGCCTAAAGAACCTGATCGTTTCCATTTTTTACTTCCAGAAAGTATTTCATTAGAGATAAACTATAAACATCACATGTTAAAACGCTTAGATAAATTATTTTTGATGGAAGTCGAATCTAGCAGGCCAAGCGATCCTTCAAATGTAGTGTCGGTAGATATAAAAAATAAGAAATGGAATAATCCATCAAAGGAACTACAGGACTGGGAAAACGATGTAATTAAAATATTTAATGATTATTTCAAAGAGAATAATACTTCATATCCTTTGATACAGGAAATATATGAGGTTTTAGGTATCGAGGAAGAAGGTGATTTTATAAAGATCCCTTCGCGGAAATTAGGAATTAAGCTAAATAAAAAAGATTGGCTTCCAGAGATGTCACAAGTATTTGATAACTTTAGAAGATATAGGTTAAAAGATGACCACAGAGATTTTAAGGATCTTGATTTAAGTACGCCTTTTAATATTTCTAAGAAATCAAGCATACATGAGAAAAGATTTGAACAACTACGAGCTGTAATTAAAGAGCTTTTGATTAATCCTATTACGGCTATGCATGGTTATCTAGAGAATACAATGTATGTAGGGCCTATGCGAGATATACCAAAAAGAAATTATATATCTAAAAATAAACTAAATGAAAATCCTTGGACTGGCTTGAATGTATGGGAAACTTTTTGTAGTCATAGTCAGCATAACCGTCAGTACAACTTAGATAATGTCAACTATTGGCTTTTAAAGGGGTTTAATACCGGTTATAATATCGAAATACAGCGATTTATAGATATATCGCAAAATGATATTTCTCAATTTATTAAGATTGATTCTGAAGAAAATCAAAATTTAAAGGGTCTTGAACATTACCCAAGAATTTTTGGCTTTAAGCTAAGAGATATAAAAAGGAATATTCTTGTTGATACAGTCGATGTTGGCTATGGAATATCCCAATTAATCCCAGTTATTTTAGCAGCTATAGATGAAGATGTATGCGCAGTGGCAATTGAGCAACCAGAGTTACATCTTCATCCAGCACATCAGGTTGTTTTAGGAGATTTATTTATTAAAGGCATGGAAATAAAATCATGTTTTTCATCGATTATACTCGAAACACATAGTGAACATCTCATACTTCGCCTTCTACGCCGGATAAGAGAAACCACCAATAATGAACTACCAAATGATACCCTCAAACTTAAACCAGATCAAATTGCAGTTATTTATGTCCATAGTATCGAATCAGGTATTGAACTAAAAAATATGCCAGTTAATTCAGAGGGGGAATTTACTAATAAATGGCCATCTGGCTTTTTTGAAGAGCGCGCAGAGGAGCTTTTTTAACTATGTTTTACGAATACGCAATTGAACCTCAATTGCTGAGTAACTGGAGAGATTTTAGGTACTATTATGACCAGATGGGAGCATCTAAAGGAAAATTTATATCAAGGTATCCTAAACAGTGGAAAAAATTGGTTTATCAGTCTCTGGGGGAGTGTGGCGATATTGAAAAGAAGCGAATTGAGGAGTGCTTGGCCAGTATTGATTGTAAGTTGTTACCAAGAAATAATGAGTGGGATGCAAATGAGGATTGGTTAACAAATGCGGAGGCCGAACATGACAAAAGCCCTTTTCATGCAATCATTGCACGCATAAACCTAAATAATCATGAAAGAGTACTTGTAGGTGATACTCTGAATAATGAGGTAGATTTATGGAGAGCTTCTACAGTAAGTGGGATCCCTCGCTGTGCTAAGGATATGGCAAACAGTATTGCTTTACTACTTCAGGCCAGTCGTGAAATCATCTTCATTGATCCATATTTCGATCCAGAATCAAGTCGCTTCCGAAAACCATTAATTGAATTTCTAAAGACAGCAAAGCTTAACCGTACCAGTGAAATTACAAGAGTTGAGTACCACCTGAAGGAAATACATGGTTACCACTATTTTAATGAAAATTGTAATAAACTGACAACCGAAATTCCTGCCCCTATTAATATTACTTTCAGACGTTGGACTCAAAAACCAAGAAGTGAAAAATTACACGATAGATATATTGTTACAGAAAAGGGTGGTGTACAGTTTTCTGTTGGCCTGGATCAGGCGAATTCAGGAGAGACAACTAACATTAGCATTCTTTCTGAGGATCTTCGTTCTTCAGTTTGGAATAAGTATCTTTCTAATGAACCAGCATTTAAATTTATTGACGAATGCACTGTCATTGGTGAGCATAATCCATAACTCTTCTCATATCACATCTGCACTATGCTAAATTTTTCATATAAGAGACTGACTCACCTTTCACACCCTCGACTAGGAAATCATAAATTTGAACTATTGCCAATATTGCGCTGCACCTCTAGTTCTCAAGATTCCTGAGGGTGAGGACAGAGAGAGATACTGCTGTGAAGAATGTGATACAGTTTTTTACCAGAATCCAAAAAATGTGGTCGGGACCCTCCCTGTGTATCAAGATAAGGTACTACTTTGCAGACGGGCCATTGAACCAAGATATGGAAAATGGACTCTGCCTGCTGGATTTATGGAAAACGGCGAGACTTGTATTGAAGGTGCGATAAGAGAGACAGCCGAGGAAGCTGGTGCCAAAGTTCACGTGAAAGAGGACAGCCTCTATACCCTGACCAGCTACAAGCATATCAACCAGGTCCACTTCTATTTCCGAGTTGAACTTGCCAGTCTGGACTTTGCACCAGGGATAGAATCTCTGGAAGCAAGGCTATTCCGAGAATCTGAGATTCCGTGGGATCATATTGCCTTTACAGTGGTGAACATTACGCTAAAACACTACTTTAAAGACTGCAAAAATCAGCATTTTCCTGTACGCATGTTCGATGTGACTTACTCCAATAAAAAGATAAAAAGAACGCTGGTCAGCGAGAGCTGATGCTTCGGCTGAATTATCGATATAAGCACAAAACTGGTCTATATCAAAGACCGAAAGCATTCGATGCTTAGTCAATGTTAAAGCAAAGCATGAATAAGGGCTTCTATCCTTATCACCTTAAGCAGTTTATTACCAGTTAGATAGATTCTGCGATTTCTTCCATGCGGATAACACAATAGGCCACTTCCTCATAAGGGTGTGATTCTTTCATGGCAGCAATCACGGCATCTACACATTCTCTGATACAAACCATTTCCACCTTGTATTCTGCGACAGTTTCTACAGAGCCTTGCTGCCCAAAGAAAGGCTTACTGCCCGAAAGTGGACGGAACTGGCCCTGACCGAGAGTTTGCCAAGCGCAACAATCGTAATCTCCGACCCGCCCTGCACCTGCATCAAACATCGCAGTCTTAACCTGCTCCAGATGAGATTCAGGAACATAAAATTCAACCTTGACCATGGTGTTATTTCCTGTTTGTCATCAAGCTTACTGACTGAACCAGGCGCGTGCATTGCGAAATAATCTTAGGGCCGGTGCATCTTCCTGCCATTGATCCGGATGCCAGGAGTGCTGACAGACCCGAAAAACCCTCTCCGGATGCGGCATCATTAGAGTAACGCGGCCATCGCTACTGCAAATTCCAGTGATTCCACCGGGCGAGCCGTTAGGATTGGCCGGATATAAGCTTGCCACCTCACCACAACTATCGGAGAAACGCATACTGATACAACCCAATTTTTCCAGTGCATCAAAGCTATCAACGCCATTAAACTCTGCCCTCCCCTCACCATGTGCCACCACCAGGGGAAAACGCGAGCCGATCATCTCCCGAGTTAAAGCAGACGGACTGTCTTCGATTCGTACCATCACCAGTCGACCCTCAAACTGTTCCGAGCGATTGTGTACAAATCTAGGCCAGTGCTCAGCACCGGGTATCAGCTCATGTAACAAAGACAGCATCTGACAACCGTTACAGACTCCCAGACTAAGCGTGTTGGGTGACCGAAAAAACCTTTCAAACTGATTTCGGAGCGGCTCCCGATATAGAATTGATTTTGCCCAGCCGCCCCCGGCACCAAGCACGTCGCCATAGGAAAAACCACCACAGGCAACCAGCATATTGAAATCATCAAGGCATTGCCTGTTCTCAATCAGGTCAGTCATATGTACATCAATTGCTATAAAGCCAGCCCGGTGAAAAGCAGCTGCCATTTCAAGCTGCCCATTAACTCCCTGTTCACGCAATACCGCCACTCTAGGCTTTGATTTTAACGATATATAAGGGGCGCAGATATTTTCATTGAGGTCAAATGTCAGAGTGGCATGCAACTCCAAATCCTCAACATTGTCGATTGCATCGAATTCTTCTTTGGCACAGAGTGAGTTATCTCTTAATGCCTGCAGCCGGTAACTGGTTTCTGACCACCGACGCTGCAGGGCGACCCGACTTTCGCAGTAAAGTTCGGTGCCATCCCTAGTGATCCGCAAACTGTCCTCAGCATTGGGATTGCCTAGTACAAAAAGGCAGCTGTCGATATGATGCGCTGCGGCCATGGTCTGCAACTGTAACCAGTTTTCAGCAGAAACCTGTAGCACTGCTCCCAACTCCTCATTAAATAGTAAAGTCAGGTCATCCGCATCAGAACCAAGCAAATCCAGCGCAATATCTGCACCACAATGCCCGGCAAAGCACATCTCGGAAATAGCGGTAAACAGACCTCCATCCGACCGATCATGATAGGCAAGCAGCAGATCACTTTGTTTTGCTTCTGTCATAAAGTCAAAAAACTTTTTCAGCAAGCTGGGATCTTCCAAATCTGGAACTGGTGCCTCCATTTGATCAAATACCTGGGCCAAGGCTGATCCGCCGAGTCGGTGTTTACCGCAGCTTAGGTCCAACAGCAAAAGCAATGATTCATCGTTACTGACAAGTTGAGGGGTCAGGCTGCGACGAACATCCTCAACCCTTGCAAAGGCCGAAACGATTAAGGAAACGGGGGCAGTATTACTTTTTTGTTCCCACTTACCGTTCTCTTGTTGGCTCCAAACAGTACGCATGGACATGGAGTCCT
Source organism: Gammaproteobacteria bacterium (assembly GCA_026710425.1). Classification (GTDB taxonomy): domain Bacteria; phylum Pseudomonadota; class Gammaproteobacteria; order Pseudomonadales; family Pseudohongiellaceae; genus UBA9145. The sequence continues at coordinate 3,085 of JAPORB010000085.1, read as the reverse complement.
TGCCGACAGGGATGCACAATCCCAGTTGGGGGCAAAGTTCCATGGCCACCGCCTTGACCGTCTCAAAAAGTTTGGCATCCTCCATCCCATAACCAGCTGCCGACATCCAGTTGGCAGAGAGCTTAATATCACTTAGGAGAGTGATATCGGCACTGACGATGTTGGTTATGGCCTCGGCAATCGCCATTCTTCCAGAAGCAGGAGCATTAATTAGGGCCAAAGGGGTACGCTCGCCCATGGCCATAGCTTCACCGCAGTAATGTAAATAGGAACTGGTGGTAACCGCTGCATCAGCTACCGGCACTTGCCAGGGACCAACCATTTGATCACGGCATACATGTCCGGTAATGCTACGATCACCAATGGTAATCAAAAAACCTTTGCTGGCAACAGCAGGTAACGCAAGAACCCGATGCACAGTCTGCGCCAGATCCATCTCGGATGTATCAATATTATGAACAGTAAGGGTCCCGACCAATGCATCCCTATGCATCTTTGGCGGTTTACCAAACAAAATGTCCATGGGAAGATCAATAGGTCGGTTATTAAAATGCGAATCTTCCAGTAGCAGTTGCCTAGCTCGGGTGGTTTCACCAACCACGGCATATGGACATCGTTCACGCTGACACAGTCTTTCAAAACGTTGCAAGTCAGAGTCGGCTACCGCTAGTACATATCGCTCTTGCGCCTCGTTGCACCAGATCTCTAGTGGTGTCATACGGGCTTCGGCACTAGGGATATTGCGTAACTGAAATGCTCCTCCGAGACCTCCATCCTTGACCAGTTCTGGCAATGCATTGGAGAGGCCACCAGCACCAACATCATGTATAAATCGGATCGGATTCTCATCACCCATTTCCCAGCAGCGATCAATCACTTCCTGGCACCGTCTTTCCATTTCTGCGTTGTCACGCTGCACCGAAGCAAAATCCAGTTCTTTATTGACAGAACCAGAGGTCAAGGATGAAGCCGCACCTCCGCCCAGACCAATAAGCATCGCCGGACCACCAAGCACAATCAGCTTAGCTCCAATGGGTATCTCTCCCTTACTCACGTGTCCTTCGCGGATATTGCCCAGACCTCCCGCAATCATGATCGGCTTGTGATAGCCGCGAAACTCGCCTTCACCAGACTCATTCTGTACCTCTACTTCCAGAGTACGAAAATAACCACAAAGATTGGGTCGACCATATTCATTATTGAAGGCTGCTCCGCCAATTGGTCCCTCAAGCATAATCGATAATGGCGATGCAATGTGATCGGGTTTGGATTCCTCGCTTTCCCAAGCTTGCCTGAAATCCGGTATGCGCAGGTTAGACACACTGAAACCGGTAAGACCAGCCTTTGGCTTGCCCCCTCTGCCAGTTGCTCCTTCATCTCTAATCTCTCCACCGGATCCGGTTGAGGCTCCGGGAAAGGGGGCAATTGCTGTAGGGTGATTATGCGTCTCCACCTTCATCAAAATATGCACGGGTTCAGTGCAATAATCGTAAACATGTTGCAACGGATCAGGAAAAAATCGATCCGCATGGGTACCACTCATCACCGCAGCGTTGTCCGAGTAGGCAGAAAGAACTCCTTCGGGCGACTCGGCCAGAGTGTTACGAATCATGTCAAAGAGAGAATGCTGTTGTGGTACATTATCTATAGACCAGCTGGCATTGAATATCTTGTGTCGACAATGCTCTGAATTGGCTTGGGCAAACATCATCAGTTCAATGTCATTTGGATTTCGCCCAAGATCAAGGAAGCTGTTGGCTAGATACTCAACCTCATCTTCTGCCAGTGCCAAGCCCCAAGCCTGGTTGGCTTCAATCAATGCCTCCCTACCCCTCTCCAACAAGGCTACAGATTCAAGGGGTAACGGGTCTGCTGAGTGGAAGAGTACGGTCGCTTCATCAACAGAATCCAAAACCATCTGCATCATGCGATCATGCAAATTGGCATCAAGTGTCGTTTGTTCTGCACTCGTCAGATGACTATCCAAGACGAGTGTAAACACTGTTCCGCGTTCAATGCGATTAATTTCGTCAAGCCCGCAGTTGTGCAGAATATCGGTAGCTTTGCTTGACCACGGAGAAATCGTGCCCGCCCTCGGTACAACTATGCGCTTTAGGATAATTGCTGTAGAGTTGGTAGCATCATTCTTAATAGTAGTACAAGCCTCACCATAGTCTAGCAGACCAGCCAGAATGGTCTGTTTTGACTGTGCCAAAGGCTCACTCAAATCAATAAGATGCACGAACTGTGCGGTCAGAGTTTGTACTGATGGAAAGCCGGTACGTACAGTTTGGTGAAGTTTTTTGAGTTTAAATGCTGACAGAGCCGAGGCTCCCAACAACGCCTGCATTGAAATGCTTCCTGCACCAACTGCCAAAAGAGAGATCGCAACTAGGCCAGTTGCTATTTTGCAAAATATAACTATACAGGAATCGTGGGAAAAAATCAGGGAAAACAGATCCAAACAAGAACTTGGCACCTGAACCTGATCTGCTAGTTCACCTCAGGTATGAAACTCCCGGCCTCTCGGGTAACGATTTCATTACCGTCACGATCTACTATCCAGAAATCCACATGAGTCAGTGTCGTGATGTCCTGCCTGGAACCAGTAAAATGCGGTTCGGCCATCACACGATAGAACTCCCCGGCTCGAGCATTAAAACGCATCCGGCGACTCATACTGTCGCGAGAAACCGCATAGCTGACCAGTGCCGGTGCCATACCGCGAGCACTGCCCATGTCCCAATAAAAGTAGACAGTCACATCATGAAACCCCGGAGCAAGCTCAAGTCTGTTATAGGCAACGCTATTTTCAATTGCAATGTCATCAACTTGTGCAAACCGAACGGCATCTGTATAGCGGTTAAGCCAGTCCTGTCGCAGAAACTGAGAGCCTTCAAGTGTGGCAATTGCTAAGGCGGGGAGCCGTTCGCCTTGGTATACCCGATAGACACTGCCAACCGTACAGGCGGAAAGCAGACAGGTCAGGATGAAGCTGAACTGAAACTGTTTCATAACAGATTTAGGCGATGACAGTTAATTATTCCGACAGTATGGTAGCCACTTGAGTGCGGCTACTATCCTG
>JAPORB010000253.1 GCA_026710425.1 Gammaproteobacteria bacterium | reverse complement strand
GGAGATTCTCGCTAGATCTGCCAACTGGCCTCAGCACCTGGCTGCTTATCTTAATGCTGTCATTCGTGAGCTTAAGAGGGTAAGCCCTACATGCATGGACACCGCAAATTCAGACTTAGGGAAAGCTATGAGTGAAGGTGACCTGACTCGAACTAACTACTATGCACAGCGCATCGAGCGGTTGGTTAGCCATAATGTTGAGTTCATCAATTTAGCAAGGGGACTCGTTCCGATTTTCCTTGATAGTGATTCGTATCTTCCCGCTGCCGACTTGCCGAAAGTTATGAGAAGTTTGTCTCCAGATATATCTGGAGCAGATATCACACAGTTTGTGCATGATGCCAAGCAGAGTGGATTTCTCGCACTCTCTCATGACAAAATCGCCTATACCATGCTTATTCCATCTTTAGCTAGACACCTGCTCGGGGAAGGATAGGTAATTGGTGTACAAGCAGCGAAGTTTCATTGATGAATTGTAAAATACGTCCAGACTAAATATTTATAGAGGGACTAGCGGGGTTGGTGCAGCCAAGACAGCTTATACCTGAAGCTGTGAAGTAGTTCATTATGCAGCGGATGAGCTGTGACCAAAATGAAGTCCGGGAAAGTTAAGGCCAAACCCCATGAAACTAGCTAACATTAGGATGGACGAAGAATACTGCCAATAAAGATGGAAGATGAGGTACTACAAATCCTTGCAACTTAATGCCTCTGTAAGCGTATCAACCAAAGCGAAATTCTTTCATCAGAAATCTAGGTTGAATCGACCAATTCGTGGTAGCGAAAACAACTATTTGTGTGGTCATTGACCAAGCCGGCGGCCTGCATAAATGCATAACAGATAGTGCTGCCCACAAACTTGAAGCCCCGGCGTTTCAGATCTCTGGACATAGACTCACTGAGTGCTGTTGAAGCTGGAACATCTTGCGCGGTTCGGCGCTTAGCATCCAGTGGTTTTCCGTCCACAAAGCCCCAGATAAAGCGGTCGAAGCTGCCAAATTCTTTCTGGATGGTTATGAAGGCGTGGGCATTGCTGCGAATGGAGTATAGTTTGAGACGGTTGCGCACCAGACCAGGTTCTAGCAGCAGTTTCTCCATAGTGGCATCGGTAAGTCGTGCTACCTTGTTTACCTCGAAATTTTTGAAGCATTTTCTGTAGTGTGCACGTTTTTTCAAGATAGTGATCCAGCTCAGGCCGGCCTGTTGCCCCTCCAGACTGATAAACTCAAACAGCAGGTTATCATCATGCACCGGCACACCCCATTCCTGGTCATGATAAGCCATATAGTCTGGGTCGTTTCCGGCCCACGCACAGCGTTGTTTGCTTTTATTGTGGCTAATGGCCATTGGTTTTGCTTTGATAGTTTCTGTCTCAGATAATTGAGTTGTGCATTCTCTTGCCGAGAATCGCCATTGGACTTGTAAAAGTAGCCTGATAATAATCATTGAGCCTTTTTTGAGATGAGCAAGTACCTGATTAAAGCCGATTTTGACAGGACAAGATTTTGTTGTAGCGCAACAACGCCTGTTAGACACTCTTTCACAGAACATATAGTCCCTTTGAAAGCCTGAAAGCCAATTCTGTAAAGGACACAGAACTAGACTTCGAACAGGGGATTGATGCTGTGTATGTGCCGTTGGCTGAAAATCAAGAGCCACTTGGATCAGAGATCAAAGCTATCTGGGATGCAAATATTGATCAGCTTTATGTGTCATAGCATTTAAGTGTTCACCTTCAGTCAAATGGCAAGACTGCCTTGCCGCCCGAATGCGCGGGCTGAAAAACGTCCAGATTGTTTCAGACACAACAATGCCCAAAACAGCACCCGTTCACTGTTGGTGAAAAGCCGCCGAGATTTTTTGCCTAGGTTGCACCCTCCCGAACGAAGTGCCGGAGCAGGGAAATTAGTGTCGACGACAATCACCGTATTAGCTTGCTCTTTACCTTGATGACATCCTTGCGCGACTGTTCGTCCGAAACCTTTTTGCCACCTTCTAATGCGCCGGGTAGTCCTTTGCTGACTTGGGGGTCTCATTAATTCTCTAATAAGGTTGTGGGAGTGTGCAAGATCTTCCCGGAATCCGGTTTGGGTACCGCTACCCGCACTTCTTCCTGTATCAAGGCACCTTTGGAACTCTTGATTACCGAAATGTCATACTTTGATTGCAGATTCATCCAGAATTCTGCGCCGGTACCGAGATAGCGACCGAGGCGCAAAGCTGTTTCCGCCGTTATGGACCGCTCGCCACGAACAATTGCCGTTATACGATTCGACGGCACGCGAATCGCCAGCGCAAGACGATTCGCATTGAGGCCCCTCGCTTTCAACTCTTGATTCAAAACGCTACCCGGGTGAGTTCTTACTCTTGCCATAAGACTTGCTCCAGATTCATTCCTTGTGATAATCCTCAATGGCGACATCGTGGGCACTTCCGTTGTCAAATCGAAAGGTTAGCCGCTACCGCCCATTTACTGTCATTGACCATTGCACCTTACTATCACCGGTTATAACGCATGAAGCCGAACCACTTGCTGAGCACGCAGAGGAGTTGGAGAAGGAGCGGGGCATCTAACGCATCCAACAACATGAGCGTGCGTTCGCAATCAAGGCCTCAGAAGCCTCTCATCGGTTCCTCTTCAAACAGTCGGCGACTCTTGCTATCCCTGAATGGTTGAGTCACAATGAAAATTTAGTATGCATAGCGTAGTACGTCAAGCATAATTTTTTGGGTTTGTTGAAGATTATTTAACCGGCTTGCTCAAGAGGTAACTGCCCATTTTACCGTAGCTGATTTCGGTACAGACGCGGGCACCGCGTGAAAGGTGCCGGAGGCCGTGGTGCAACGTGCATCACCACGTTTGGGCCAAGTCTCCACCACTCAGGCAAGGATGTTTGTGTCGTCCGAAATCAGGGTTGTTGTCTAGACGGACATTAATTTGATATGGGGCATTGCGTCGCTTGTGTCCGCCTTTCCTGGTTTTGCACCCAAAGCCTTCAGACCGAATCATTAGCCTGAGGATTACAGACTTTCCGACTTTTGAAATTAATCTCCAATTGCAACTGCTTAACACTGGAAATTTTGTGGGTTTTGGCTCTCTGGATGAATCCACCAGACGGCAATACTACTATTCAGAATCATAATCCGATACTGGCTTCTCCTCACGTCATATTGCAAACATGTCAAACAATGGAAAGCTAACCATCTGGGAAGGTCTCTTTTGCTGCATCCATTAAATTTCATTCAAATCGCTACGAGAAAGCAACCTGCGAACAGCCCGAGCCCGGGCCATTAAGGAAAAAGCCACATCGCTATATGAAATACACCAATAGGACATAAGCTATAAAAGGACGGAAATTGTGGTTGTTCTGGTCTCAGTGTTGCCGTTTGGAGCCTATGGTCAAGGTGAGCAAGATGAGCAAGATGAGCAGAAGTCACCTGTGGGGCATTCTTAACGCGATCATTATGAGCGTGATCAATGGTCCTGCGGAAAGTATCAACGGCAAGATCCGAACGATTAAGATACGCGCCAAAGGGTTTCGCAATAAAAAGCGTTTTGCGAACACAATCATGTTCCATTTGGGAGGCTTGGATCTTTATCCAGCCTAACTGATGTCCATGAACCCACCCATACAAAAGGATGAAAACCTCACATTTTTAGGTTGTTAACTGATGCCAGCAACGGTGGATTTTGCAGTGCTTACAATAATAGGCAGCATTGTCAATGCACTCGCCATTAAGCAATGCAAGCTTAACTATCAGGAGGTTTCACTTTCTGCGGCTGATCGTTACAATTAGCTGAAATTGCAAAACTATATTTCATTCTGTAACCAAGGCCAAGAGAGGGCCATGTCATCATGAATCAGTCATACTTACTCAGGCAACTGATCAGCACTTCGCTCCTCTTGTTGTTTCTTTGCACCGGATCATTTGCTGCTGCGCAAGAACGATCTTATGTGAATCCCAGCAGCCCCGGTGGTGACGGTTCCCCATTCAGCGGTGCTGTACTCACGGGTGACACCTTGTACTTATCAGGTATGCTGGGGTTGGAAGATGGTGAGGTCCCCGATGATCCGCAGCAGGAAGCACGCAATGTACTGAACTCTATCCAGACAACTCTTGAAGGAGCAGGCATGACCATGGATGATCTGGTCTATGTCCAGATCTTCTGCTCCGATGTAGCCCACTATGCAGCCTTCAACGAAATCTACCGCAGCTATTTTACCCAGGAGTTTCCGGCAAGGGCATTTATTGGTGCTGGTACATTGCTCTTTAACGCCCGGTTTGAAGTTCAGGGTATTGCTGTTCGCCGCTAAAATGCTTATTGAGCAAAAGGACTGGCCATGCTGGCCCTAATGCTAATGCGTTGCAAAAATCACGAGTTGGCACTTCAAAGGAGGTTTTATGTGACTGATATTTAAGTAGTAGAATAAACTCATGCCAGCACGAGGTTATGTCGAGTCTTTGATTCACATTTTGTGGGGCAACTAATACTTGAGAAACTGCCAAAGGCTGAAAGTTTAGTTGCACAAGAATTTGGAGAAAATTGACAAAACTCTGACTTCATGGATTCGTCAGCACTGCGTCAAAATGTCGATTTAGAGGCTGTCGGAGCATCCTGAAGACTCACATTGCCCAATTCAGTGGTATTTTCGGAAATTCGGAGTGTCATTCATCGAAGTTTATCGCTATAATCAATTTTCAATGCGCCCGTAGCTCAGCTGGATAGAGTAACTGGCTTCGAACCAGTTGGTCGGGAGTTCGAATCTCTCCGGGCGTGCCAATTTTCCCTATTTTCAATAATGTTGAACTAACCTCAGGAGTGAAGCTGATGATTCCGGATATTCAGCCCCTCAAGCTATCAGTGCTCTGTTGTTGCAAGAATGGTGAGATCAAAATACGAGATGCTATAGAGACTCTTGCGAATGAGTATGAACTCACAGAAGACGAACGCAAGGAGCTAAATCCAAGTGGTAGTGGTAAGTTTAAAGGCAGAGTGAGATGGGCAAAGTATTCTTTAGTAAAGGATGGATTAATTGAATCTACTCGTAAAGGCCATTTCAAAATCACACATAGAGGTCTTGAATATCTCAACGAAGATGGTGAGAAAGTCAATGGAGACGGCAACCTCGATGAAGATTTAAGAATCGTCCACAACAAAATCAAGGAATCTCTTCAAGCAGACATACTGGATAAAGTTCGAGTTGTAGATCCTACCTTTTTCGAATTTCTTATAATTAAGTTGCTACGAAGAATGGGTTATGGTGGTACAGCAGAAGATTCAGGAAAGGTAATTGGGAAATCCGGCGATAATGGAGTTGATGGTGTTATTGATCAAGATCCTCTTGGTGTGGATCAAATCTATATTCAAGCCAAGAGGTATGCTAAAGAAAATAGTGTAAGTTCAGGAGATATCAGGAACTTCTTTGGTGCATTGAATCTGAAAAAAGCGCAAAAAGGTATTTTTATAACCACATCAAATTTTAGTTCATCGGCCAAACAGACAGCCAGAGATTTAGGAATAAGAATAGTATTAATTGATGGGTTGAAGCTCTCTGAGTTAATGTTGAAATATGACATAGGATGTCGGATCGAAGAAACTCTTCATCTCAAGAAGGTTGATGAGGAATTCTTTGAGCCATAAACAAGTAGTGAACACAATTAGGCTGAGCTTTGTCATCTCATATACAATAACAATTACCTTCTCTGGGATGCATAATAGAAGCAACTTCCACATATAATTTAAGGCTAATGGCATAGAAAAAATGATTTAAAATATTGCCCTGCCGATGTGTTACAGCCATCAAAAGAGAAACTTCATAAATGATCATTTATCATATGCTAAAATCATAGCCATTGTATTGACCAGCGATAAGGCAGATGTTCAGAGTATTGATGGGATTAGACTGAGCACTATGCATCGTGCAAAAGGTCTTGAGTTCAAGGCGGTAGCCATCCCATTTATGTCTGCGGCTGACTTTCCGCCAAAGGCAGTATTCAAATCGGTAGTTGATGATGCCGATCGTGAGGATAAGGAAGCGCAGATGAGGTCCCTGCTGCATGTGGCGGCAACCAGAGCAAAGGCATTCCTGAGAGTTTCCTGGTCCGGACAACCATCAAGCTTTTTGAATCATGATTAATTGCCTGAGGGATCTGTGCCAGGACTTACGAAATGATTTAGAAAACCACTTAATTACCTACTTAAAATATCCTGAATTTGGCATGTATAAAAAGCTGATTATTCAACGCTATCGTTGAATATCTGATCATACAGGGATTCAATATACTCGATTTCCTTATGAGTCAGTGTAGAGAATTCTCGATTGAGTGCACGCTTAGAAAATCGACCTTTATTCTGGTGTAAAAACCTCAAGAGTAGATCAGAGGTTTTGCCTGACATGTTCATGGTATTATTGATCGTCACATTCCAAAGTTCTACTTTCTCAAGATAATCCACTTCCAGTGGAAAGGTCTTCTTTACAGTCTCTTCTATACATTCAAACAGAAACTCAGCTTGGTTGGTTGCATCAAAAAAGCGGTACAGGTTGATTGTCTCATTCTGCACATCGATATTTCCTCTACTTGTTATACGCCACTCAATATGCCGGAGCCTTGGTTTGCTATAATATTCCAGTGTGCGCCTGTAATCATTAATACGCTCTAGGATAACAGCAGACACAGGAAAGACAAAGTCTTTTGGTACAAATCTTGTCTCAGTCAGCATGTGATGAATTAAATATCGGTGGATCCGGCCATTACCATCATCAAAGGGGTGAATGAAAACAAATCCGAAAGCAATTAATGCGGTCGCAAGGACAGGGTCATAGTTGCTTTCTACTAGCAACTTATATGCTTCAATTAATCCTTTGAGGAGGTTGCCCAGATCATCGGGTCGAGCTGATATATGTACAGGTAATGGCATACCCGTAGTCCTGTCATGATCACCGACAAACCCACCCTCATGCCGAGGTCCAATTGAAGCATATGGATTATCAGCCATTAGCAAGAACTGAAGGTGTGAAAGCTCCTCTATATCTAATGTGCGTTGACCGACCTGGTCAATAATTCTGCTCCAGTCTACGATGCTTTGATGTGGTGGTTTCTCGCCTTCAATGTCGAAAGATGCCCTTGAATCTTTCAAAAGAAGTGATGCTACGGCGCGGTCCAGTAAGTCATTGCGAGTTTTTCCAATCTGATCGGCTGCCAGCTGGGAGAGGTTCATGGTAATGAAGTTATCCAGTTTTTCAGTACGACGGATAAGTGGGCAGAATTGTGTAGTTCCTGGCAGGTTATTGCGCACACGATGTCTACTGGAATTGCGAGGTTTAGCTGTATATTGCAGTTTCTCATGGAGAAGAGGAACATAATTTCCCTTTATAGCATCTTCCAAATCAAGTTTGGATTCGGTTAGCCACTCATACAAAAACCAGACACGACGGGAATAACTACCGGTTGGTTGGGTATTGACTATTGCAATTATTTGCCCAGGTTCAATAGCATCAAACAATGCCTTAAAAATATGGAGATCAATTCCCTCGTACTTCAGTGCAAAAGTTAAGTGGCCATGAAGATTATTGTCAGGTTTATGGCGCGGCGTATACAGCTGCCAATATCCTTGCCGGACTACCCTATGTTTCGTACCTATAGCACAAAGGCTGTCTGGTAGAGGTACTTTCAGCCCATACTCTGAAATGAGGGCGGCATAGCCTGCATAGCTGGTTCCCGGCTGTAGAGCTGGTAAAGTAAGAAACACTGCAAGCTTCCTGATGATTTGTTGTTGTATGCCATGGGTGCAAGTCTTTATGCATCCCTTTTCTTATTTAAGGTCATTATAGCATGAAAAACGCTTATATATTGTGAAAAATGATTATTATCCATATTTTTGGTGAAAAATAGTTATTTTTTGCTGGAATTCCTCCTCATCCAGAGCTGACCAACAGGACTTTTCGTCTCAAAATAACCAGTCTCCTTCAGTTTAGGATGGTACGAATAATTCCAGCTTGCGAGTCGTGCAGGGCAGGCGATTGAGATCGATGGTGCATGAAATGCCTTGGGCTGACTCTCAATTGATGGGGCGAAGCCCATGCTCCTGCTGAATTTGCTGGTAGGTGGTTAGTATTATCGATTCCGCATTATCAAGCGATTTATGGAGGTATCAATTTGAGCAACAGCTCCTCAAGCGGTAACCACAGCGAGAAGATAAACAGACGTCTTTATAAGGCAATGAATCTTAACCGGGATACAGCTTCTGATGGAAACTTCAGCGTAGGTGACAGACAAAGTTCGATTGTTCAGCCTTGAAGAAAAGGCTAAATATTGATCTCAAGGATTGAATTCAAGGTTTGGATTGTTGTCCTGTGAGAATGCAAGAATTACAAGCTCATATTTAACTGCCAGGCAATAAAAGTCTTGCTACATCACAATGTGTTAAAAGCAATAGCATTGTCATTGATGCCAGATTTTAATCATCAATAAATTCATCAATGACTCTTAAGGCGGACCTGCCGTAAAGAATAAAATAATGACAGTCGCATTTTTCGATTTAGATATCGATTGTCAACCTGCTCAAAAAAAAGATTTTTCTCCATCTCAGTAATCGGTCCAAATTTCTGTAAATAGCTGTGTAAACTTGCTAGTAATTCATTTCCAAGCGAGGTTAATGCTGGACGAATCTCTTCGTTTAAATCCTTGGGTTGGGACATTGCTACTTGCTGATACGAAAAGTCAGCCAGCACTTGCCGCTGTATGGATTTTGCGATATCTATCTGCCGAGCAAAGAATAGTCTTGCTGAGTGTATGTCTATTCCCTCATCCTCAGCCGATTCAGCTGCTGAGTTAAGTACAATAATCTCCCATTCCAAATCTTCAATTGGGAGTTCGTGTTGTGCCTTATAGAGAGCAATATCCTCCATATAGGCCAGCCTAGCGTTAATCAGTTTGAATAGCTGTGCCGCAGACTTTTCCTTAGCTGACTCAGCGACCAGTGCGGGCATATACAGTAAGTTAGTGAAAAATACCAAAAGAGCTAGACCAAGACGAAGATTGACTAAATTTCCAATCGAAGGCATGACATTTGCACCGATACTGAATATTCCTTAAAGTGAATTTTCTGCAAGTATAAGTCAGGATTTACTTTCTGTGTTGACTCTTATCAACAGATATGGGTGATAACAGTTACCATCATCAATTTCTACAAGCTTAACAAATAAGCACAATTTAATACCATCTACTTATGAATTTTTCTACAGGATATGATATGGTGAATTTGTCTTTTGATCTCTCCTGCAGGCATTGTCCAAACAATGAACCGTCGGCAACTCCCTATTGGTATCCAGGATTTTCGGGTTTTGCGGGAAGAAAATTATTACTATGTAGACAAGACTCCACTCATCCAGCAGCTGGTGAGTTGCGGCCGCCATTACTTCCTTTCCCGCCCGCGCCGCTTCGGCAAAAGCTTGTTGGTGGACACCCTGAAAGAGCTTTTCGAGGGCAATGAGCCATTGTTCCAGGGCCTCCATATTCATGATCACTGGGACTGGTCAGTCAGACACCCCATCGTCAGGCTGAGTTTTGATGGTAAATATAAAGACCCGATGGATACTGAACACGAAATCCAGAGCCAGCTGGCCCTTATTGAAAAACAAGATGGTCTTGAACCCCCATCTACACCATGTCCGGCCCAGAGCCGCCTGCGAACTCTCCTCGCTAATCTGCATTATGCCACTGGCCAGCAGGTTGTAGTGCTGGTGGATGAGTATGACAAACCAATCCTGGATGTCATCGACAACGAGGCAATGGCCATTGCCAATCGGGACCATCTGGGTGGGGTTTATGGCATCATCAAGGGTAGTGCCGAGCATGTGCGCTTCGTCT
>JAPORB010000031.1 GCA_026710425.1 Gammaproteobacteria bacterium | reverse complement strand
TTTGATGAAATTCCACCCCAAGCCAAAATGCCCAAAAATTATCTTCAGGTGGGATACAGAAACCAAATTATGACTGATTGTGTTGCGGAAGTGGGAAATTGAACACAAGTTGGTGGGAATTAGTCCTTTTTTAGCCACAGCGCAAATGCCTCCACTAGGCCAAAAGGGATTTATGTGCTGCCCACGATTTGTCACTTTTTTACCATCCACAATCAGCTAACTGTTATGCTGCGCTTTTGTTCAGGAAGATACTTCAACGCTTCAAAGAAACAAGAGATTTGAAAGATACGTAATGCATCCGAAATACAATCCACTAAACCGAACCGCAAAATCATGATTGCATTATCTGCTCCCACTGTCGAGAATTAAGCAAGCACTAGGCTCAATAGTCTGCGATTTCAGTGTGCCTATTTTGCAGTTTACTTATGATAGGGGGGGGGCAGATGGACCCGCTTGATAGCTGGAGCAACGACGCTATGTTGCTGAGGTTGGGGTCTTTATGAAAATCTAACCATCCTAACTGTGATAATCAAGATCAAGAAAAACAAGATAAACCTAGTACTGAGATCACCCAGGATCAAAACGTTAGTGCTGAAAATCCATGTCCCAAGTTCCAGACCATTAACTGGACGATTATACGGTGAACTGAAGAATCAACTTTGCACCCCATCAGACCGGTCAAAAACCATATTCTGTGGCTAACTTTTTAACAACTCGGGCACAGTTGCTCTACAGGAATTTATACAATTTCTGTTAAACTCAGCAATGTGCAGTAGCAGACCAATTCTGCCACTGACACTCTGGTAAAATGAATGACCATTCAGGCATGCTACTGACTAGCCTGAATTCGATTCAAATCCCACTTTTCATCACCTTCAAACCGTGGTGCCTGCTCTGAAAAAGCCGCGTTAATGGAATCCCACCTCTCTCTGGCCAGTTCAATTCCATGAGGATGGGTGACAATCAGAAACGTGCCCTTGCTGAGTTCAGCAATCGTTCGCTGGGCGACCTCCCCGGCAGACATGCCTATATGCTGCATAAAAGCCCCAACTGTATCGGAAACCTCGCCTGCGCCTCCAAAGCTGTCCTGCCTCCTTTCGAGTGCCTTCCACAGCGTTGAATCAACAAGACCCGGGCACAACACACTGATCTGGATATGCTCCGGCACCTCCCTGCGTAACACATCAGACAGCCCCAGCAAGGCATGTTTCGATGCAGTGTAAAGTCCAACCCCCAAGTGAGCTATACCCAGCGAATGTTCAGAGGCAGTGGTTAATACCCGAGCCGGTCGGCCCGCCTCAATAAATCGAGGAATGAATGTCCGAATTCCATTCATCACACCACCGACATTGACGGAAAAGATCCAGTCAAAATCTGCCGCCGAGGTCGCAAAAAGCGGGCCTGTCGGGGGCACCACACCAGCATTATTGACAAGAATATCCACAGAACCAAAACCGTTCCATGCACTGTCTGCCAGCGACGTTACACTGTCCTCACTCGCCACATCAGTTTGGATCGCCATTGCCTTGACGCCAAGTGCCTCAACCTCTGCCGCAACAGACTCCGCACTGGCTAACTCAATATCTGAAACCGCAACATTGCTGCCATGTTTTGCCAGTTCCAGACACAGGGCCCGTCCAATACCATTGCCACCTCCAGTGACAACGGAACTTGATCCTTCAAACTCCACTGCCGACCCCTTCCGGTGTGAATTCAACCGGCATTTTCAGAATGGCATTGAACCAGATACTGTTTAGCATCTCTTTCTCGCCAACGGGATGAATATCAGGAATTCTGGTAATTATTTGCTTCAGCAGTGCCGCCAGCTGATAGCGGGCCAACCTGGCACCAAGGCATACATGGGGGCCAGTCCCAAAGGAAAGGTGTTTATTGGCATTTTCCCTCGTAATATCAAACCGGTGCGGGTCATCGAATATCTCCGGATCACGATTGGCTGCCGGATAGGACAGATATACCTTGTCACCTTTCTTCAGGGAGACACTTCCCAGTTCGGTATCTTCTGTTACGGTGCGCCTGAAATTGATCACCGGAGGCGAGTGCCGCAGCACTTCCTCAATGGCGTTGGGGAGATAACGGTCAACATCACTTTGCAACAGACTGAACTGATCCGGGAACTCCTGCATCAACCTGATGAAGTGTGCTGCGGTGTTGCGAGTAGTTTCATGGCCAGCAATGGAAATGGTCATAAAGAACATATTGAGATTCATCTCATCAAGTTTTTCTCCATTCACCTCGCCATTAACCACTTGGCTGAACATAGAGTTGTCAGGGTTGTTGCGTTTTTCCTCTGCCAAATTCTGCGCCACCTGAAACAGTTCTAACATTGCAGGGCTTTGTTCATGACCCCTGTTTTGGGGATTCTCAGTATCAGCCAGCGCATTACCTAAGGTGAAAACGGTCTCGCGTAGATCATCTGGAATCCCCATGATTTTGCAGAAAGTATAAACAGGCAGACGCGAAGCGACATCAAAGACAAACTCACATCCGCCCTTGGCAGCCACTGAATCCAAAATCTCTGCTGCAACATTGTCGATCTCAGGGTAAAAAGGTTCCAGCTGTTTCGGACCAAAATACGGTACAACAAGTCGCTTGACAGCACCATGTTGCTCAGGCTTCATGCCCATCATTCCCGCTTGCTGCCTGGCCAGAGCTTCAGGCTCGAAATCCCAGATGACAGGGCTACCGTCATGGGAAGTAAACAATGCCTGATTCCGTGATACATCAAATACATCCTGATAACGCGTGAGCACATAAAATCCCTGAGATAGCGAAGCTTCCGGCATCGGAGATTCATAATCAGGATTGGGCGGATTCCAATGAATCGGGTCATTGGCACGCCACTGATCAAAAAGTTCATACGGCGGGCCATTGAGTGATGGAATCAACACTGGATCAATGATATTGGTATTCATGGCCATTTCAGTCATGCTTTTCTCCATTATTTTTCACGGAATTTTTGTAATTTGTAATATAAGATGTCCAATGCAAATTGACAATTTCAGTCTGTCATGTGCAATTTTGAAATTATATGCTGACCTGAGATTATTAGAAAGCTTTAGCATACTCAAGGTTTGGGTATCCCATCTCTCTGGAACATGTTCTGTGCTTACAATTCAATTCTACGGTCCCAAACTCAGATGCAGTTTACAAGAATAATTGAGTAATCTGTATTCCTCTGTTCTTCAGACTTTTGGGGTATAGCATTGAACTGATTGTCTCAGTCGATGTAAGCATCCACCACCTCCACAGAGGCAGGCCTGTGCTGGCAATGTTACTTCATAATATCTTGCTCGAATACTCTCCATACACCTATTACTACCCCGCCTGTCAATGAGGAGTGCAAAAAATTGAGCAAAGCGGTTACAGCCAATAGCCTGAAAGTCGATTCCAGTTGAAAAGCAAGAATGTGACGCGTAAGAAGCCATTCTCCCAATCCTGCACATCTAGCCACGCGGATTGTAAGATTAAAATATCCAGATCGGGAAGTTCGAAATTTTCCAGATTGCTGAAAATTAATTTATTCACTGGATGTTGTACCTTGGGTAGCGTTGGGAATTGATCTGTGAGCAGACTTGATGGAGACCGCCTTCTGGAAAACCATGGAGTTCGGGTAGGTAACAACCGTCGAGTCATCAAGTCCGGTCAAGATAACATGAAACAATGTTATTTCCCGGATAACACCTTCAATACTGTTTTCACCATCAATGATTTTTACATGGTCCCCAACCCGGTAGGGAAAGAAAAAGAACACGGCAACACTGGCGGTAACATTGCTGAGTATTGACCATTGTGCAAACAAGGCCACACCGATGACTGCGGAAACTGATCCCAGAAAAAGTCCCAGATCACCAATGCGGACACCAATAATAGCGATGGCAGACAACACCACGACTATTGACCATAGAATACCAATGAAATCACTGACGTAAGCAATGCGGCTATCAGCGACTTTGCGATCGCGCCCGACCCGTTTCACCAACCGACTGATACCCCGTTTTCCAAGCCAATAAACGATCAGACTGATAGCTGTAATTAACAGTACTTTGGTAGTCATAGCTCTGTATAGTCCTTGCTGGTTGCCAGCGGGACCAGAGTTTCCCGCATCACTTCAATGTTTTCCTCAATTTCAGCATTCGGTACGGGAAAGAAGGCAATATGAAACATGCCATCCCCTTGCTGATTCAGAGGAATACAATGCTTACCGTTGATATTACCGAACATATGAACCACAACAGAATTAATCAATTCACTAAAGGGACTACCAATCTTTACCAGTGATATGCCCAACTCGACCCAATCATCCAGTTGTTTTAGGCCAAAGACGATGCCGCTTGAACTGCCCGATCCCAGAGGCACTGTTATTGGCAATATGGGATAATCACTTTGCATGGTGTCTAGCACCAGACCAAATCCAAATACTGAATCATGCTGAGAACAATTCTTAATACCTACAAGAATTGATAATTCATTAAACTGTAATGCCCAGTCGGCTTGATAGTGTAGAACTGGCATCTTAGAATCAACAGCTACCTGTCACAATGACCCATCTCGAACTTTGATATTGAGAATAGGCACATTGATTATTCTCGCGTTATGCCACTTTGGCTGGTAGCTACTGACCTGTCTACAAGGTCACCATACACAAGAATAGAATATACCTCTATTTTTCATTCCATGTCTTAGATAACTGCGATTCCAGTTCAGCGGTTCTCATTATGGAAAATATATTTCTCTTGGCACTTTTTTCTTGATTATACCATCATTGAAAAATTTGAAAATTATGCTGATGTCAATTATGCAGTGATCCTACTATCCCCAGACGATTTGGGTCACTTGAATAATGAGAATCCTGAACTGAAGTATCGTGCAAGGCAAAACGTTATCTTTGAAATGGGCTATTTTATGGGAAAATGGGCCGGGAACGCGTCTGCACACTTCTTAAAGGCGATTTGGAAAAGCCCACGGACATGACGGAGTGGTCTATATTTGACTGGATAATGATGGCACTTGGAAAATGAAGCTCATAAAGGAGTTGAAATCTGCTAACTTTGATATTGATGCCAACAAGGTTCTTTGAAATGAATGCAAATATTTCTATCCCCAAGCCCAAACTGACTGATTTCTGTGAGGCGAAAGGTATTCGGCGTCTGGCAATATTTGGCTCAGCATTACGAGCAGATTTTGGTCCCGAAAGCGATATTGATGTGCTGGTAGAGTTTGTACCGGATCGTATACCCGGATTGCTCGGTATGGCCGACATGGAGATTGAGTTATCACAGCTGCTCGGTGGCCGCAAGGTGGACCTGCGAACGCCAGAAGATCTAAGCCGGTATTTCCGCCAGGAAGTCCTCGACACTGCGGAAGTCCAGTATGCCAAAGAATGACATAATTCGCCTGAAGCATAAGCTGTAAGTTGCGCGGGAAGCCTTGACTATCGCTCGGGGGAAACGTGCAACGACCTTCACATAGAACGCCAACTGCAACTTGCACTCATCAAGGATGTAAAGATCATCGGTGAAGCCGCAGGGAATGTGACCGAAGCGACACGTCAATATTTGTCGAATATACCATGGAGGGAAATTGTTGGAATGCGCAATCGGCTTGTCCATGTGTATTTCGACATTAACATCGATATTCTCTGGACTACGGTAAAGACAGACCTGCCTGTGCTGATTTCTTTACTTGAACCGAATATACCGCTCGAACCAGGGCAATCTGCGGAGTTGAATTAATGGTCAAGTGACCATAGATCGGCTGATTATCAATTCGCCTCATGAGGAGCCAACTCGCCATTGGTGCTATGACCGAAAGGTACGCCTGTTCGATCTCGTGGAAAATCGACGGCCCGCTGGGTATGTTGTGGCCTCTGGCAACAAGGTGCTGAAAAAGACTTTGCTTAACCTCGTGGTACACTTCAATATTGATAAAGCCGTCTGACCCGTGTCAAGCCAGCGTATCGAGGCACTAACTTCTGGTCAACCAAGCCTGGTTGAACTGGCCCTCCCGCCAACGGTCGAAGCCGAAACCCAGCAGATTGTCACTCACCTGAGAGAGTGCCGCCTCGCCACGTGAGCAGACAGACCCTGAGTCTCGTTACGAACGGGTGGAAGTATCGAATGTGCGTGATTCGGATGGAAGAACCATCGGTACAGAATATTCAGCACTGGAAGCCCTGAGCAACTCAAATTACTCACCCTTCTGGATCAGCTGAGTTTTAAGTCGAGCCAGCTTGCCTGTGCACTGGCCAATATCATTAGTCGCATGGTCTTTCCCGCCTCGGAGCGTAAGACGGCCACTTGGCTACGAAATACCAGTGCGACCGGTGAGTTGCTGGGGGCAGATCTGAGTAAGGTCAAGGATATGGCTCTGCATCGTGCCGCTGACAAGCTGTTGCATCACCAGGATGAGATTGAGTCCCACCTTTTCGATACGGCCCAGGATCTGCTTGACTTCATGCCAAGCGTAACTCTGTATGATTTAAGCAACACCTATGTTTCGCTCATCGTCTATTACTACGGCATTGGCGATGATTGGTCGGGGATCAATGATATTTAGGTATATTGAGGTTTGTGTCATCTCCATCGTCTGGTCAGCCGCAACCAAATAGCATCAATTACATCACTCGCAGACTACACCATCGCCATCGCCATCACGCATATAGCGGTAAGCCGGATGAGTGCGTCTTACTGGAGCTATACCGTGCGCTCTTGCCTCAGCACAAGTAATACGCCCGTTGTCATTATCATCATAAAGCTCCAGTGGTCCCGATTCGCCAGTTCCACTGCGACGGGGCAGGACTACACTTCGCGTCTGGCAGGAAATCGGTGCCATGGCTGTACTGGAACAATTGGACAGTACTCTTTCCAGAGCATTTGCCTCACGCCGATCAATAGTCAGGTTATAGGCTCGACGCACAGCCACTACCCTAGCGGCAAACCAGCATTTATTGCGTTGTGGCATCCAGTCCGCTGCATCCTTGTCGCTTTTTTGGTAGCGATTGACCTGGGGGGATGCAAGAGTCAGGTTACGCGTATCGTTAGCAAACCTTCTGCGAGTGGCACGGTCTGCTGCACACAGACCGGAATCATGAGCCTCGGAAGCAGCAACCATGTGCTCAATATCTGTCTCCCCTCGGGAGTTGAAACAGGTGCCTGTATATGGGCTGTATACCGCACCCAAGCCTTCAATAATATCAAGCTCAATCGACTGCGAATACTGATAGTCACGCTGGCGGTTATAGGGAGAACAGCGACGCTCGGGAGCCACGACCAACCCGCGCCAGGTCTCGGACTGCGCCAGCACCAGTTCAACATTCAAAAGGCCCAGCAGCAGTGTCACACACAACCATGATTTACCGAGCCAGCGCATAGTCGACCTACATTCTGACCTTGCTGCCATTGATAATGCCGGGATATGAATGGAGATTACAGCACTGGCCGGCTGCTTCGATTGCCTTTGTAGAGAGCTCGTCTTGTTAATCTCATGGGGCATACAAAAGTACTCCTGTTTCTTGAGGGGTTGATTTTAGCCGAAAGATGACCTGATCCAAGCTATGACTTACTGTTATCACTCTAACAGAAGTAAGTAACTCAGTACTGCCTGAATACTCCTTATGCCATAAACTAGTCTAAATATAAGCTGCCATAGCTGCTTTTGGTGCAGCCAACGAAGCCATCCTACACCATTGCGATCGAATGTTTTCGTTTGGAGGGTTACAAATCTCTTCCCGCCCATTAAAATATACCTTTGTAACTAATTAACCTTTAGCTCAAAACTATGGACATTGACATAAAAACACCTCAAGACTTGGACAAGATGCGGGTGGCCGGACGCTTGGCTGCTGAGGTGCTTGAGATGATTGGCGACTATGTACAGCCCGGCATCAGCACCGGTGAACTGGACCGGATTTGTCATCATCATATCATTGAAAAGCAGAAAGCAATTCCAGCTCCGCTCAACTACCAGGGTTTTCCAAAATCCATTTGTACCTCCGTCAACCACGTGATCTGCCACGGGATTCCCAGCGACGGCAAAATCCTGAAATCCGGTGACATTATCAATATCGATATCACAGTCATCAAGGATGGCTTCCACGGCGATACCTCAAAAATGTTTTGTGTGGGCGATGTGCCCGAACATGCTCGACGCCTGATTCGTATCACCCAAGAGTGCCTCTACAAGGCCATCAAACTGGTAAAACCTGGAATCACTCTGGGAGATATTGGGAATGTGATCCAGCAGCATGGTGAAGCGAACCACTACTCTATTGTACGGGAATATTGTGGCCATGGTATTGGACGGGCCTTCCATGAAAAACCTCAGGTTTTGCATTACGGTGATCCCAATACCGGTATGCCAGTGGTTGAAGGTATGACATTTACTATTGAACCCATGCTCAATGCCGGCAGTCGTCATACCCGACTCTCTAAAAAAGATGGCTGGACAGTCACCACCAAAGACCGGCGTCTGTCGGCTCAATGGGAACATACACTTGCTGTGACCCGGGACGGTTGTGAGGTACTAACTCTGCGATCGGATGAGTCGCTGTGAGCTCTCTGACAGCACAGACTTCCCGGTGGCCCGAATCAGAACAAAAACCTGGCCCCAAGCTCACATCACAGCTTGACATCAGCCGACTGCAAGCAGACTTGGCCGTGGCACCCTCTCCGGTACCGCTACTGCGCCAGGCACTGTCTAACTGCGGGTCAATTATTGATGAGCAGTATCGCCAAGGACTCAATATCACCAAGATTGTGAAAGGTCGAGCGCATTTGGTAGATCAAGTTCTGTGCCTGGCTTGGGATCTTCAGGACTGGCCCGATGCGGCAGGGATCAGTCTGCTGGCGGTTGGCGGCTATGGCCGTGGCGAGTTGTTCCCCCATTCCGATATAGATCTGCTAATCCTTACGCGCAATGCTCGCAACAGCCAATACAAAAGTGCCATCAGTCATTTTCTAACCCTGTTATGGGATATCGGCCTGCACATCGGTCAGAGTGTTCGATCCGTTAAGCAATGCAAGCAGGAGGCCATCCGAGACATCACCATAGCCACCTCATTGATGGAATCCCGTACCCTGACAGGAACACCGGAACTACATCAGAAAATGATGAAACTGACCGCCAGCAAACGGGTATGGCCAACCAAGCGGTTCCTTTGTGCCAAGCTGGAAGAACAAAATGCTCGCCATGATAAGTATCACGATGTGGATTATTCGCTTGAGCCCAATATCAAGAACTCGCCAGGCGGTCTTCGTGATATTCAGACTATCACCTGGGTGGCCCGACGCCACTTTGGCGCGGTATCTCTAGAGGACCTGGTTGAGCTTGGCTTTCTGAAGTCATCAGAAAAGTCCATGATCAGCGATGGACAACAATTCCTGTGGCAGTTGCGCTATGGACTACACCTTTTACAGGAACGTTGTGAGGATCGACTGCTATTTGACAAGCAGAGGGAACTGGCAAGGTTGTTCGGTTACGAGGATGATGATAAGTCACTCGGTGTGGAGAAGCTGATGCAGTGCTACTACCAAGCTGTCGGTAACTTGCGCACGCTTAATGACATGTTGCTGCAGCACCTCGATGAGGCAATCCTGCGCGCCGGTGAGCGGGTTACCATCAAATTCTTGAACGATCACTTTCAGATAAATAATGATTATATTGAGGCCATTGATGATAGAGTATTCATCATCCATCCTTCTGCACTGTTAGAAGTGTTCGTGTTGATGGGCCAGAATCCCACCATCAAGGGAATTCGGGCTTCCACCATTCGCCTGCTGCATGAAAACCGGCATCTGATCAATGACCAGTTTCGCCATGATCAGCACAACTGTGACTTGTTCATCCAATTGCTGCGAACT